>NVSI01000015.1 GCA_002401195.1 Alphaproteobacteria bacterium | reverse complement strand
AGACTACCCATTGATCACCGATCCGTTGAATCGCCGTTTTGGGAATCACCATATTGCCATATATCGATTTAAACGGGACTAAGACCGTCACAAACATACCGGGCAACCACTGACCTGATGCAGATTGAATACTGGCCCTTGCTTGGATGGTACGGGTTTTTCTTGATAAGTTAGGGGCGACATAGCTTATTTGAGTATCTAATGAGTTACCTGAGTTTGCTAAGTTTCCTGAACCACTAGTCGTATTTTGGATGCGAATGGGGTTACCCACTTTTATTTGGGAACGCATATCTGGATAGGCATGGAAATTGACCCAAAGGCCTATGTCGTGATGTTAAGCGCGGATGCGGCTCAGGACCGTATTGTGACATGCATGAAAAATGGCGCCAAAGGCTTTATTGCAAAGCCGTTCCGCGGTGAGAAATTGTATGATTACATTCGCAAATGTCCAACGATTCGCGTTTATTGCTAATTTTCTTCCTCTTCCCTTAAAAAAACAACTGTGCATAAAGCCGCCTTGGGTCCATCTAAAATTTGACTTCCCATGGATTCCCATGCTATCCCATATATATCCACACATGATCGTGAGGGGGGTTTTTAGGACGCTTTAACTCCCCCCTCATGTGATCTGGATTGTGGAAATTATGTGAGTGGATACAAAAAACGTGGGTTTATTTCTTTCAACATTTATTAATCGTGTCGATAAAAAGGGCCGGGTTTCCGTGCCTGCACCTTTTCGTGCGGCCTTGGCACATGAATCCTATCAAGGTGTTGTGTTGTTTCCGTCCTATACTCAAAAGGCGTTGGAAGGCGTTGGTATGGCGGCGATGGAGAATATGGGCGCGCGTATGGACAGCCAGTTTGCGTTTTTCTCGGATGATCATGATGAATTGGCGACGGTTTTGTTCGGGGAATCTGTGCAATTGAATTTCGATGAAAATGGGCGTATTATATTACCGCAAAATTTCATTGATTTTGCAGGCATCGATGACCAAGTCGCCTTTGTTGGTTTGGGACAAAAATTTCAAATTTGGACACCAAAAGAATTCGAATCGCGTAAAAATATTGCACGAAATTCTGTGACCTCGAAAAAAGTAACGCTTCCTAAGGGCGTTGAATCATGACGGATAATCGCCCGCATATTCCGGTGATGTTGCCCGAAGTTTTGGAGGCGTTAAAGCCAGTGGACGGCGAAGATTACGTCGATGGGACGTTTGGGTTCGGCGGGTATACATCGGCCATTTTAGATGCGGCGCAATGTCACGTGACGGGCATTGATCGCGATCCGACGGCTATTGTCGCGGGACAATCGGTTGTTGAAAAATATGATGGTCGTTTGAACTTGGTGCAAAACACATTTGGGAATGTCGCCGAATGTGTGGATGCTCAGGTGAACGGATTTGTTTTGGATATTGGTGTGTCGTCCATGCAATTGGATCGTCCAGAGCGCGGATTTTCATTTCGCCATGACGGGCCGTTGGATATGCGCATGGGCGAAGGTGAGAGCGCGGCCGATCTGGTGGCGCGCATTGACGAAGTCGAGCTTGCAAATTTGATTTATAAATACGGCGAAGACCGAAAATCCAGACGTATTGCCAAGGCGATTATTGAGGCGCGCGCGGATAAAGAAATTCAAACGACGTTGCAGTTAGCGGATATTATTGAGGCGGCCGTTCCGCGTCGATGGGGGGATAAAATTCACCCCGCAACCCGAACATTCCAAGCGCTCCGCATTGCGGTGAACGATGAATTGGGAGAGTTGGAGCGCGCATTGGAGGCCGCAATCGATGTTTTAAAGACAGGCGGCCGTTTGGTCGTTGTGACTTTTCATTCGTTGGAAGATCGCATTGTAAAAAACTTTTTTAAGGATCATACGGATAAAATCACTGCGACAAATAAATATGCGAAAGAGGTTGTGGAATCGGACGCTGTGTTTCAACTTCTTTCACGCAAGGCGATCCGCGCCAGTGCGGATGAGATTGCGATTAATCCACGATCAAGATCGGCCAAACTTCGCGCGGCCATTCGGACGGCGGGGACGCCATGAAATTTTTGCGTAAAAATATTTTGATTTTGTGTCTTTTGGTCGCTGTTCTTGCAACGGGTGGCGCGTTGACTTTTGTATCGCAAGATGTGTATGACACACAAAAATCAGTGGGAAAAAAAAGCCGTGATTTGGTTGCAGAGCAATGGGAGCTTCGTGCGTTAAAGGCCGAGTGGGCTTATTTAACGCGTCCAGATCGCCTTGATGAACTGTCGGATGCCTCTGGCGCGGCACAGAAAAAAACATCACTTTCTCAAACTGTTGTCATTCAAACTTTGGTGGCCGAGCCTGTGTCTTTTGTGCCGCTTCCGACACCAAAACCAAACTCTTCTTTATCTTTCGGGCGTTCGCCCATTCAAACCGCGCAACCTCTTGCGCAATCATCAAAAAATAAATCAAGCTTTACGTCACTCCTTAAAAAAATCGGAGGTAATGAATGAGCTTTCTACACCAGTGGAATAAACGTGTTGCCCATTTGGTTGGTGCAAAGGGCGGGTCTTTAAACGTCGCGCGATCAAGGCTTCTTGTTCTTAATGGTGTGTGTTTGGCGTTGTTCGCCATTGTTGTTATTCGCGTTGCGGATTTAACATTAATGCAAACGCCGCGCGAACCTGTGGTGGATACGTATGTGTCGCAAAGTTTTCATGGGCGCGCTGATATTGTTGATCGTAACGGTATTTTACTGGCGACGACATTGCAGGTTGCGTCTTTGTATGTTGACCCAACGATGGTTGAAAACAAGGCGTTTGTTGCAAATGAGTTGTCACGGATTTTAAAAATAGACGACCCGATTTCTAAGCTCAATAAAAAGGGTCGATTTGTGTGGGTAAAGCGCGGATTAACACCTGATGAACATTATCAGGTGAATGCATTGGGGCAACCTGGTTTGGGGTTCAGAATGGAGGCACGCCGTTTTTATCCGCAAGGAAATTTAACGGCGCATGTTGTTGGCTTTTCGAATGTGGACGGCAAGGGCCTTTCTGGTCTGGAGCTTCAGTATGATGAAAGCCTGTCCAGTGGCGGAGATGCGTTGTCGCTCAATATGGATATCCGTATTCAGCACGCCCTTCATAAATCCTTGTTTGAGAAAATGAATCAATTCGACGCCAAGGCCGCGGCTGGTGGTGTGATTGATATTGAAACAGGCGAAGTGATCGCGGCAGTGTCCTTGCCAGATTTTGATCCGCACCATGCGGGACAGGCGAATGCCACGCAAAAATTCAATCGTTTTTCTCTCGGTGTTTATGAGATGGGTTCGACCTTTAAATTATTCTCAACTGCGAATTTTATAGAGGAAACAGGCAAGCCCTTTTCCTATCGATTTGATGCGCGCAAGCCGCTGAAAGAAGGTCGCTATACCATTAATGATTACCACGCTGAAAAACGTGTTTTGAGTGTGCCAGAGGTTTTCATTCATTCGTCTAATATTGGGTCGGCCTTGATGGGGCGCGCGATTGGCGCAAAGGCGATGAAGAATTTTTATGCCGACCTTGGTTTGATGGACAAGCTGGATATTGATTTCCCTGCACGTGGGAAACCGTTAACACCGTCGCCGTGGCGCGATATTAATACGTTGACGGCGTCATATGGACATGGAATTGCCGTGACACCATTACATGTTTTAAAGGCAACAGCGGCCATTACGGGTGGCGGCATTGTTCCTGAATTATCATTTGCCAAAGTCACGCGCGATAGCGGTACGATTCAAAAGCGTATTTTATCGGCGTCGACGGCTCATAAAATGCGCCAACTTCTTCGTCTGAATGTTACGAATGGATCTGGTGGAAAGGCCGATGTTAAAGGATATGTTGTTGGTGGTAAAACAGGAACGTCCGAAAAGCCAAGTGCTGGCGGATACGATAAAGACAAACTTTTATCTTCATTCATTGGCGTGTTTCCGGCGCACGCGCCGCGCTATGCTGTGCTCGCGATTTYGGATGAACCAAAGGGCAATAAAAAATCATTCGGATATGCAACAGGTGGTTGGACGGGCGCGCCCGTTGTTGGTGATGTGATCGCCGATATGGTTCGAATTTTGGGGATTCCACCTGTAAAATCAGAAACAAATCTAACGGCGGGCCTTGATCGTTATCTCACTAAAGAACCGAAAATTTCACCAGCGAGTTTTGATCGATGATGGATGTCGTGCAAAATATAAAAGGTCTTACGGCCGATAGTCGCGCTGTGCAAAACGGGTGTTTATTCGCTGCGTTACCTGGGGTTCGTTTTGATGGGTGTGAATTTATTGATCAAGCCGTGATGAATGGCGCAACCCATGTCCTTGCCCCCACAGGAACAAAAGTTTTAAGCGATGTTGTTGTGATTGAAAGTGATGATATTCGCCGTGATTTTGCATTGATGGCGGCGGCGTTTTATGGCGCTCAACCTGACAATATTATTGCGATCACGGGAACGAATGGGAAAACATCAACGGCAGAATTTTGCCGTCAAATTTTTGAATATGCAGGCCTAAAATCAGCAAGCCTTGGGACATTGGGTTTGGTGTCAAAACATGTGTCGGGCGAAAATGTCATGACAACGCCTGACCCTGTAAAACTTCATGCATTACTTGCTGATTTAAAGGCAGCAGGCGTTAACCATTTGGCAATGGAGGCCTCCAGCCATGGGTTGGATCAGGCGCGCCTTGATGGCGTAACGCCAAAGGTCGCGGCGTTCACAAATTTATCCCAAGACCATCTGGATTATCATAAAACGATGGATGCGTATTTTGACGCAAAGGCTCGATTATTTAGTGACATTTTGGGCGACGGTGGCGTGTCTGTGATTAATATTGATGATGAATATGGGCGTAAAATCAAACGCGCAGACGTGACCTATGGCATTGATCGTGGCGCGGATTTTTGTCTTTTGCAACAAACGCCAACGGTCGCAGGACAGGATATGCAAATTCAATATAATGATGAAATTTATAATATTCATCTGCCGCTTATGGGGATGTTTCAGGCTTATAATGCCATGTGCGCCGCGGCGTGCTGTGTCGCGGCAGGGGTAGACAAAAAAGTTGTTTTTGATTCGTTGGCGCATTTAAAAGGCGTGCGCGGTCGTATGGAATTGGCCGCCAAGGCGAATGGTGCGACGGCTTATATTGATTACGCGCACACGCCTGACGCGCTTGAAAAGGCTTTGACGGCTTTGCGACCTCATGTTGCTGGGCGGTTGATTGTTGTATTTGGTGCGGGCGGTGACCGCGATAAAGCTAAGCGTCCTTTAATGGGCGCAATCGTTTCTCAATACGCTGATGTTGGAATTATTACGGATGATAATCCCCGCAGTGAAGACCCGACGACCATCCGCAAACAAATTTTCTCTGCCTGTTCTATGGCGGAAAATATCGGAGGCCGCGCAGATGCCATTGCGCATGCGGTGTCCATTCTCAATGCCGGAGACGTTCTTCTGGTGGCTGGTAAAGGCCACGAGCAAGGACAGACCATCGGCGACATTACCCACCCGTTTGACGATTTAACCGCGACACGCGAATCTATGGAGGCTTTGAAAAAGTAAATGACACAAATATTATGGACGGCGGCAGAGGTCGCAATCGCCACAAGTGGAGAGCTTGTCGGTGAGAACGCATGGAAAGCCACAGGCATAGCGATGGATTCACGCGCCGTTGTTGCAGGCGATCTTTTTATCGCGATGGATGGCGAACAAGCCGATGGGCATGACTATGTTGCAAAGGCCTTTGAAAATGGGGCGGTTGCGGCCATTGTTTCACGTGAAATAGAGGGCGCCGGAGAGCAAGTTGTTGTTAAAAATACATTCGAATCTTTGCAAGATTTGGGGCAGGTTGCCCGTCACCGCGCGCCGCTTCAAAAGGTCATTGCCATTACAGGGTCAGTTGGAAAAACAGGTGTGCGTAATATGCTTGATGTCGCGTTTGACGCACAGGACTTACGCGTCCATGCCAGTATTAAATCGTACAATAATCATGTCGGTGTTCCATTTTCGTTGGCGACAATGAATGCTTCATCCGATATAGGTGTGTTTGAAGTCGGGATGAATCACGCAGATGAAATCACACCACTTTCGAGGCAAATTGCGCCCGATATAGCGATCGTAACGTGGGTTGCGGGTGTTCACATTGAAAATTTTGACAATGGAATGGACGGCATTGTTGCCGCGAAATCCGAAATTTTTGAAGGGATGAACGCGCAAGGGGTGGCAATTCTTCCGCGCGATAATGATCATTACGCGCCAATGATTGCACATGCAAAAACGGCGGGTGTGTCGCGTGTTTATAGCTTTGGAGAAACGGACGGTGCGGACGCGAAATTGATGGAATGTTTATTGGCCGCGAACGGAACGCGAGTGAAAGCAAACATAATGGGTGAAGATATTTCGTATACATTGCAGATTGCAGGAAAACATATTGCAATCAATTCTTTATCGACGCTTCTTGCTGTAAAGCTTTCAAAAGGAAATATCCAAAAGGCGGCGAAGGCCTTGGAAAAAATTGAACCCATTGAAGGGCGCGGACGACGTGAATTGATTGATAGTGGAGAGGCGAATAACCCGATCACATTGATTGATGAAAGTTACAACGCGTCGCCCGTTGCAATGAATGCATCGTTTAAGGTGATGGCCATGGTTGATCCCGGACGCGGTGGCCGCCGCATTGCCGTTCTTGGTGATATGTTGGAATTGGGCGCACGCGCGAAAAATGAGCATGAAAATTTGGCAATGCCTTTGCAGGCTGCGGGTGTTGATTTACTGTATTGTTCAGGTCAAAATATGAAGGCCCTGTACGATAAAATGTCGCCTGCGAACCAAGGGGCGCACCGCGATACATCCGCGGAACTCGCTGAAATTGTGCCTGATGCCCTTGTCCCGGGTGATGTTGTTCTTGTCAAAGGATCATTTGGCTCTAAGATGAAAACAATTGTCGAGGCGATGCGCGCTTTGCCCCAAAGAAAGAACGAAAATGCTTTATAATTTACTATTTCCTCTAGCTGAAAATTTTCAAATTTTCAATTTGTTTCAGTATATTACCTTCCGTACTGGCGGGGCGGTCATGACGGCGCTCATTATTTGTTTTTGGATCGGGCCTGGGATGATTGATTGGCTGCGCTCCAAACAAGGAAAAGGCCAACCGATCCGCGCGGACGGCCCCGAAGGTCATCAGGCAAAAGTCGGAACCCCAACAATGGGCGGGTTGATGATTTTACTGTCTGTGATTGTGTCGACTATGCTTTGGGCGGATCTCAGTAACCCGTTCGTGTGGCAAGCCTTATTGGTTTTAGCGGGCTTTGGCGCGATTGGTTTTGCGGATGATTTTTTGAAAATCACAAAACAGAGCAGTGACGGTTTATCGGGGCGTTTAAAAATATTTTTTCAATTGTTAATCGGGACGGCCGCCGTGATCGGTATCGTGAGCTCAATGCCAGCGGATACGGGAACGTCCATTGCATTGCCGTTTTTCAAAGATTTATTAATTGATGTGGGCTGGTTTTTTATTCCTTTCGCATTGGTTGTTTTAATTGGGTCAAGTAACGCCGTGAATTTGACGGACGGTTTGGACGGGCTTGCGATTGTGCCTGTTGCGATTGCTGCGGCGTCATTTGGTTTGATTTCTTATTTGGTTGGGAATGCAAATTTTGCTGGGTATTTGGGTGTTCATTATGTTGCCGGCGCCGGTGAAATGGCCATTTTATGCGGTGCGCTCATTGGTGGAGCCATGGGGTTCCTTTGGTTTAACGCTCCTCCTGCGGCTGTATTCATGGGGGACACAGGATCCCTTGCCCTGGGCGGCGTTCTGGGTGTGATTTCAATTATTACAAAGCATGAATTGGTCTTGGCCATTATTGGCGGGCTGTTTGTATTGGAAGCGGTATCCGTAATTGTGCAAGTTGCGTCCTTTAAATTGACGGGAAAACGTGTCTTTCGCATGGCGCCCATCCATCATCATTTCGAGAAAAAAGGATGGTCAGAAAGCACGATCGTCGTTCGATTTTGGATTATCGCGGTTATTCTTGCGTTGGTGGGGCTTTCTACGTTAAAACTACGCTAGATGATAAAATTAGAGTTTGCAAAAAACAAAACCTATTACGTGGTTGGTTTGGGGAAATCCAACCGCGCGGCAGTGAAGGCCCTGCAAAAGGCGGGCGCAGATGTTCGCATTTGGGATGATAATGCCGAGAGCTTGAATGATTTTGATGCGGCATTGATTTGTCCGCCGCAAAAGGCGCCTTGGTCGAAAATAAAGGCGTTGGTTACGGCGCCTGGCATGCCGCCGTCTCATGACGTTATTCAGATGGCGATGGAAAAACAGGTGCCGGTTATTTGTGATGTTGATTTGTTTGCGCAAAGCGCGCCAAAATCTAAAATAGTTGCCATTACGGGAACAAATGGAAAATCCWCAACAACAGTGTTGATCCAGCATATTTTGAATTTTGATGGCAAGGCGCAAATGGGTGGGAATATTGGAACGCCTGTTCTCAGTTTAAAAAATCGCGTTGATTATACAGTTTTGGAATTGTCGTCCTATCAATTGGAACGCGTGCCGAACTTAAAATCTGATGCGGCGGTTCTTTTAAATATATCACCAGATCACCTTGAATGGCATGGAGATATGGAGGCTTATATCGCGGCCAAGGCCAAAATATTTGATGGCGCGCATGTGAAAATTATTTCGGTTGATGATGATTATTCCAACGCTATTTTTAAAAATARTTTGGGGGCCATTCCATTGGATGTGGACGCGGAAAAACCATTCGATCAATCCGATTTCCCACGGTTAAAAGGCGCGCATAATGYGCAAAATATTATGGCCGCGTACGAGGCATGCCGCGCGCTTGATATTGATCATGATGTGATTATTGACCGCATTAAAACCTATGATGGATTGCCGCATCGTCAATATTTGTCGCGTGTGATAAACGGCGTTCCGTATGTGAATGACAGCAAGGCAACAAATGCCGAGGCCGCAAAACAAGCCTTGCGCGCCTATAAAAATATTTTCTGGATATTGGGCGGTCAATCAAAAGGCGGAGGGTTAAGTGACCTTGAAATGTATTTATCGGACGTCACCAAGGCCTATATTTATGGATCGTCACGTGGTGAGTTCGAGGAATTTTTGCGGGCGCGCGGCGTTGAAGTGATAAGCGGTGAAACGTTGGAAAGTATTTTCCTGATGGCGCACCAAGATGCCCAAGACGCACGCGGAACCCCTGCGGGAACGCCCAGCGTTTTATTCTCGCCCGCCGCGGCATCCTTTGATCAATATGATAATTTTGAAGATCGCGGGGATCATTTTTCTGAATTGGTGGCGGAGTTGAAGGATGCTTGATTTCTCAAATGCTGAAATGTTCGCAGGCCTTGCGATTCTAGTTTCCGTTATTCGGTATGGAACATATTTATGGTCGATTTATAAAGGCGAAACGCGCCCTCATGTTTTCAGCTGGTTTAATTGGGGCGTTGTGACTGGAATTGGGGCTTATGCACAATTTGCATTAAATGGCGGTCCATCGGCATGGGTGTTGGTGGTTGTGTCCTGCACATGTTTATTTATTTCGGTCGTGGCCTTGTTTGTTGGTGAAAAAAATATCGCCAAAAGCGATTGGTGGGCTTTTTTGGGGGCGTTAATCGCCATCCCCGTTTGGATGATTACAGACAGCCCTGCGATGGCGATTATTGTTATTATTGTCATTGATATTTTGACCTATTATCCGACATTGCGAAAGTCATGGAACGACCCGTGGAGCGAGCCACCAGTGTCGTATTTCTGGGCGGGCCTTCGTTATTTCTTGGCGTTGTTTGCCGTGACAAATCCATCACTTGAAACTTTGGCTTATCCATTTTTCTTGATGGCAACAGATTGGGGTTTCATGATTTATATTATCATTCGTCGTCGTATTTTAGAAAAGGTGAAACATGCCTGATCTTTTAACGCCGCGCAGCAATTCTAGGCTTATGACATGGTGGTGGTCTTTGGATCGCGTCAGTGTGTTTTGCATCCTGGCCTTGGCTGCGTTTGGCGTTGTGATGGTTGCAACGGCAAGCCCACCTGTCGCCGCGCGCATTGGCCTTGGTGGATTTGATTTTTTAAAAAAACATGTCTTTTTCTTGGCTGTTTCTCTTGGCGCGATGGTGGTGATAACCGCGTTTAAACCCACTCATATCTGGCGCATTGCAAGCCTTCTTTTTATCGGCGCATGGGTTGGCGTGTTGCTCACTTTATTAAGCGGGGTTGAGGTAAAGGGCGCAACGCGCTGGATTTATGTTTTTGGATTTTCCATTCAACCGTCTGAATTTTTAAAGCCAGCTTTTGTTGTTTTGGCGGCCTTCTTTTTGTCAAAACAAAAACAAGATGAGGGGTTTCCAGGTGTTATTATCGCTTTGGGGCTTTATGCATTGAGCGTTGGTGCGCTTATCCTGCAACCTGACTTCGGGATGACCTTTTTAATGTCCTTTGTGTTTGCGGCGATGATTTTTCTTGCGGGGTGTCCACTTCGCTATGTTGTTGCGATCGCTGGAATCGGCGCGATGGGGATAACATTGGCGTATTTTTCTTTGTCTCATGTGCAATCGAGAATTGATCGATTTTTGTTTCCAGACAGTGGCGATAGTTATCAAATTGATCGATCGTTAGAGGCGTTTATGAATGGTGGTTTTATGGGCACAGGTCCAGGGCAAGGCACAGTGAAACTGCAAATTCCAGACGTGCATGCAGACTTTATATTCTCGGCCGTTGGCGAGGAATGGGGCTTTGTCTTTACGGCCTTGTTGGTCTGTGTGTTTGCATTTTTATTTTATCGGATGATGGGGCGGTTTTCGCGATCTGAATCTTTATTTGCGATGCTTGCGGGAAGCGGTCTTGTGATGATGCTCGTCATTCAAACGATTATTCATATGGGGTCGGCCTTGCGTCTTTTGCCGGCGAAGGGCATGACCCTGCCGTTTATCAGTTACGGTGGATCGTCATTAATTGCCGTGGGGATAAGTTTTGGACTTATTCTTGCCTTATCCCGTGGTATAATCGACCATCAAAGACAAAGCGGTTGGCGACATTTAACACGGAAAGAATTTTAAGGAAAGCATGTAATGCCTCATAAAGATACAGTCATGATATGTGCAGGGGGAACAGGCGGACATATGTTTCCGGCGTTGGCCTTGGCGCATGACGTTATTGCACGCGGGTGCGCCGTGGTGTTCGTGACGGATGATCGCGGCCGTAAATTTATTCCGGATGATATTGATGCTTTGATCGAGGTGATCGCAGCAGGGACATTGCCATCGGGCCTTGTTGGAAAATTAAAAGGCGCGATGAATTTGGCCTTAGGGTATTTAAAATCACGCCGCATTGTATCGAAATATGCGCCAAAAATTGCAATTGGTTTTGGTGGATATCCATCCCTTCCACCGATGATGGTGGCGCAACACAAACAGATTTTAACCGTGATTCACGAGGCGAATGCCGTTTTAGGTAAGGCGAATGCGTATCTTGCGCCAAAGGCGGACCGAATCGCGCTCAGCCTCCCTGATTTTTCATCATTAGAGGAAGCCGACGCCGTGCGCGCGGTGGTGACTGGAAATCCTGTGCGCTCTGGTATTGCCGCTCTTTATGCGGAACCATACATGGTACCCGATGTTGATGCGCCTTTTCACATTGCGGTGATGGGGGGGTCATTGGGGGCGAAAGTCATGGCGGATATTGTGCCTGATGCTCTGGCCTCTCTTGCTCCTGATTTGAAATCACGCCTGTCAGTTGTGCAACAATGCCATATTGAAGACACGGCGCAGGTTGATGAAATATATAAAGGTGCGGGGATCGCGGCGGATATTCGTCCCTTTATTGACGATATGCCCGAGGTCTTAAAGGCGTCGCATTTAATTATTGCACGGTCGGGCGCAAGCACGGTGGCCGAGGTCTCAATTGCAGGCGTGCCGGCCGTTTATGTGCCGTACCCACATCATGCGGATATGCAACAAAAAGTGAACGCTGAAATTGTGTCAACCAAGGGAGGCGCTTGGGTTATGCTGGAAAATCACTTTACACCATCGGCCTTGGCGGGGCGGGTCGAAAGTTTAATGAGGTCTCCTGAAACATTGTTTAAGGCCGCGGAAGGCGCGCGCAGTTGCGCAAAACCAGAGGCCGGGCGAAAGCTTGGGAATTTGGTCGTTGCTTTGATCAAAGGATGGGATAAAAACGCATCCAAACAATATGATTATACTCAAGGACATGAGGGATAGCGTTTATGAGAATTAATCCAGACCATATCGGAACTCTTCATTTTGTTGGGATAGGCGGAATTGGCATGAGCGGGATTGCGGAAATCCTGCATCAGATGAATTATAGCGTGCAAGGGTCGGATATCTCCGATAGTGCGAATGTAAAACGCCTACGAGACAAAGGTATTCAAGTTTCAATCGGACATAGCGCCGATAATTTGGGCGATGCATCGGGGATCGTTATTTCATCCGCGGTGAAGGATGATAATCCGGAATTAATGGCGGCGCGAGAAAAACGACTCCCGATTATTCGTCGCGCTGAAATGTTGGCGGAACTCATGCGCCTTAAACTTGGGCTCGCCATTGCTGGAACGCATGGAAAAACAACGACAACATCTATGGTTGGAACCATGATGGAGGTTGGTGGATTTGACCCGACCGTGATTAATGGCGGTATTGTGAATGCATACGGAACGAATGTTCGTATGGGAGAGGGCGAATGGTTGGTTGCCGAGGCAGATGAGAGCGACGGAACCTTTACGCGCCTTCCTGCAACGGCGGCGGTTGTCACGAATATTGATCCAGAACATCTGGATTTTTATGGTTCATTCGACAATGCCAAAGCGGCCTTTCGCAATTTTGTAAACAACCTTCCTTTTTATGGCTTTGCTGCATTGTGCAGCGATCACCCAGAGGTTCAAAACCTTATTCCAAAACTCCAAGATCGCCGCGTTATCACATACGGCGTGAATGCTCAGGCTGATATGCAGGTCATGAATATGGAAGTCCGCGGAAGTGATACGCGTTTTGATGTTCGTATTCGCGGATGGTTGGAGGATAAAGACGAAGATCGCGTGATTGAAGGGTTCACTTTGCCGATGCTTGGTCAACATAATGTAATGAATGCTTGCGCCGCGATTATCGTTGGTCATGAAATGGGTATGGATGATGCAACCTTGCGCAAGGGGCTATCCTCTTTTCAAGGAGTGAAACGCCGCTTTACAAAAACAGGCGAAGTGAATGGCGTGACAGTGATTGATGATTACGCACATCACCCCGTTGAAATTTCGGCTGTGTTGGCGGCGGCGCGCACGGGCGTTGCACAAACGGGCGGTAAAATTCATGCGGTCATGCAACCGCACCGTTACTCAAGACTTCAGGATTTATTCGAGGAATTCTCAACATGCTTTAATGACGCGGACAGCGTTCTTATTTCGGATGTTTATGAGGCGGGAGAAAAACCAATTGATGGGATTAATGCGCAAACATTGGCTGATGCGCTTAAAAATCATGGGCATCAGGATGTGTCGGTTTTGGATGACCCTAAAAATCTTGCTGATATTCTTTCGCCTAAAATTAAAGAGGGCGATATGATTATTTGCCTTGGCGCAGGGGACATCACTGCATGGGCGCAAGATTTACCGGGGCAACTTTCTCGTGATTGCGAGGGCTGAGCAAGAAAAGGTGCAATGACGAAGAATGGAAAATCTCACTGTGCCTTTATGTTTGCTTGGTTTACAATAAAGTTATGACCGATTCACTCCTTAACCGATTGCCAGATGTCCGTGGACGCATTTCTGAAAATGCCAGTATTTCTGCGACGACGTGGTTTCGTGTTGGTGGCCCTGCGGAAGTTTTATTTAAACCCAAAGACCGCGAAGATTTAACCTTGTTTTTAAAACAATGCCCTTCTGATATTCCACTCACGGTTTTGGGTGTGTGTTCGAATATGATTATTCGTGATGGTGGAATCAAAGGCGTTGTGATTAAAATGGGCCGTGGTTTTACAGACATTACACATGATGCAGAGACAAACATTGTGACGGCGGGGGCAAGCGCGCTGGATATGAATGTCGCGGAGTATTGCGCGCGGAGTGGCCTTGGTGGCATTGAATTTTTAAGCGGAATTCCCGGAACAATTGGCGGTGCCTTTCGAATGAATGCGGGGGCTTATGGCGCGGAAGTTGTCGATGTGTTGGTGGATTGCGAGGTCATGCACCGTGATGGATCAATACATACTTATACCCCCGATCAAATGGGGTTAAGTTACCGCCATAACAGCCTTCCAACGGATGTCATCTTTTTATCAGGGCGCTTTAAAACCGTGTCCGAAGATGGAAAAATAGTACGATCCCGTATTGATGAAATTCGGACACAACGCCATGGGAGCCAGCCTGTTAAGGCACGGACAGGCGGATCAACATTTGCAAACCCTGAAGGGCACAAAGCATGGGAATTGGTCGATGCCGTTGGCGGTCGTGGCCTCATAATTGGCGGGGCGAGCATGAGCGAAAAACATTGTAATTTTATGCTCAATAACGGTGGTGCGACGGCTCAGGATTTAGAAGATCTTGGCGAAGAGCTCCGCGCGCGAGTCAAAGGAAAATTTGATGTTGACCTTCGATGGGAAATTAAACGCATAGGGGTGCCYCTCTCGTGATAAAAACAGTCGCAATTTTGATGGGTGGATGGTCGCCTGAACGTCAGGTCTCTCTTGATAAAACGGCGGCGGTTGAGGACGCGTTGATCGCGGGCGGATATGATGTGCGGGTGATTAATGTCACGCGCGATATTGATGATTTTGTGGCGGCTTTGACGCCGCGCCCTGACGTTGTGTTTAATAATTTATACGGGAAGGGCGGCGAAGATGGATTGATCCAAGGCGTTCTTGAAATGATGCAAATACCCTATACGCATTCAAGCGTTGTTGCCTCGGCGGTGGGCATGAATAAAGAGATCACAAAAAATGTGGCAAGCCAACATGGTGTTAAAGTCACACAGACATTATCAGAGCCATATTACCCGCCATATGTTGTAAAGCCAGTGGATCAAGGGTCCAGTGTGGATGTGACGATCGTTATGGATCACGATAACTTTATTCCTGTAACGGATGACATGATGGTTGAACGCTATGTCGCGGGTCGAGAGTTGACATGTTCTGTTTTGGATGGACGCGCTCAGGCCGTGAGTGAGATCGTGTCGGCAACAAAGTTCTTTGATTACGAGGCGAAATATAACGACACACGCACGGAAACGATTTTACCTGCGAAAATTCCAAAGGCCGTTTATGAGCAGGCCATGGAATGGTCAGAAACGATTTTTAACGCGATTGGCGCGCAAGGCTTGGCGCGATGCGATTATCGTTTTGACGAGGGCGGCGAAGGCCTTGTCTTTATGGAGATTAATACGCAGCCCGGCTGTACGGCCGATTCAATTGGCCCGTCTCAGGTTGTTTATAATGGGATGAGTTTTGTTGATTTATGCTCTCATTTGGTTGAAACCGCATGTGTAAAGAATAAATAATGGCAACAAAACGCAAAACATATAAAAAATCATCGAACCGAAAGCCATTTTGGGAAAATTTTTTGGAATGGATTTTAAGTTTCACAAGAAAGCTACTTGTTCCGTCCTTGATTATTTGGCTTGTTGCTTGGTTATGGATTGGTGGCCTGTTTGCAAAGGCGGGCGATAGCATGTGGAACGGGTTTGTGACATGGACGGCTGATAAAGGATTGGTTGTTGAGGATGTTGTGATCGAAGGCCGTAACCGTGTTGACCTTGGGGACTTGAAAAAGGCCGTTGGAGTGAAGCCAAAAAAAGCGATTTTATCCGTGGATGTCGATGTCATTCATGATGGTATTCAAAAACTTGACTGGGTTAAAAATGTCGTTGTACGACGAAGCTATAACGGTATTGTAACGATTGATATTACGGAACGTGTGCCGTTTGTTATTTGGGATCGTCCTGGGCGCGGTCAGGTGGTTGTTGATATGGGCGGCCGGCCGATTTTATCGGCAAGTATAAAAGAGTTTAAATCGTTGCTTATCGTGCGCGGCGTTGACGCCCCTGAAAATGCAGCGGGCTTGATGCGGATGGTGATGGCCGAACCAGAAGTCGCAAAATATATTAAGGGCGCCGAATGGATTGGCGGTCGCCGGTGGGACTTGATCACGATCAGTGGCGCGCGCATTCATTTACCGGATGATGATATGGGATTTGCTCTTTCTCGATTGGCCAAAGCGATCAAAGAAAAAAATATTTTAGAAAAGCCGTTAAAGTCACTTGATTTGCGCGCGCCTGACCGTATCATTATTGAAACTCAAAAAGGGCGGGCTCGAAATTTAATCAGTGCGCCCCCTCAAAAAAATGCAAAGACACTATAAATCATGACATCACATACAAAACGCCCTCAAGGTTCAGTCATCGCCGCGATCGATATCGGCAGCGCAAAAACAGCATGCTTTATTGCACATGTCACGGATGATAATGGCGGGGCCGAGGTGATTGGGATTGGTCACGTGGCCTCAAAGGGCGTGAAATCCGGTGTCATTG
>NVSI01000014.1 GCA_002401195.1 Alphaproteobacteria bacterium | reverse complement strand
CGGATATTTATCTGCGCGCGTAAAATCCGCGCCAAAAGGATGTTGGTATGATGTGATCGAAAATGCCCTGCCATCATTATCAATGACCAAAAATGATTGGGATTTTGATCCCGATTACACACCCGCCGAGGCCGCATCATTCGTGATGGAAACCGCGCAAGAAGACATGATACCCGCGGATAAAGCAGATGAAAATCAGGCACAAGATTTAGCGCCCTTACCCGATTGGGTATTGACACACATGGCGGTGGAGCAACACCCGCCCAAAACATTAATGCCGTCAAAAATGGACGAAGAAGACGTGCCCGTTCGCTCTCCGCTCATGGGGAAAAATGATCAAAATCGTTTTCAACGCGGCCTTTTAACACATAGTTTATTACAATATTTACCCGATATTGCACCAGGCATGCGATCAACCGCCGCGGAAAACTTCATGACCCGTCAGGCGCCTGATCTCTCACCCACTCTTCAAAAATCAATCACAGATGAATGCCTATCCATTTTAAACAATGATCAATTCGCGTCATTTTTTGGAGAAAACTCATTGGCTGAAGTTCCAGTCACAGGCGTCATTCAAAATAAATCAACAGGGAAAAGCGATATTATTTCCGGTCAAATCGACCGAATGCTTATCACTGAAACCGACATTTGGATTGTAGATTACAAATCCAATCGACCGCCACCACGCGATCCAAATAAAATTCCAACACAATATAAATCCCAAATGAAGGCGTATCGCGCGCTTATTTCTGATATTTATCCCACCCATAAAATTCATACAGCCTTATTGTGGACAGATGGTCCATTTATGATGGAAATTGACGCGTAATTCCCTCACACTGTAAATCGAATTAAAAAATTTAAAGGAGCATAAAAATGGCACAGCAAGTAAGCGATGAAAAATTTGAAACCGAAGTCTTAAACGCGGATGGCCCCGTCATCGTTGATTTTTGGGCAGAATGGTGCGGCCCGTGTAAGGCATTATCACCATTGGTTGATGAATTAGCCGAGGAATTAGGCAGCAAAGTCAAAATCGTCAAGATGAATATTGATGAGAATCCAAATACACCAACAAAATATGGCGTGCGCGGTATTCCAACACTCATGGTCTTTAAAGGCGGCGAAGTGACCGAAACAAAAGTCGGCGGCATGTCCAAAGCTCAATTGCAAGAATGGGCCGAAGCATCGGTTTAATAATTTAAAAAACCGTCATTGCGAGCGTAGCGAAGCAATCCAAAGGCAACAAGCGCTGATCGTGGATTGCCGCGTCACTCACGCTCCTCGCAATGACGGATTANAAAAANATTACGCGATTTTTTGAACAGGGTGCAAAGGGATACCATCACCATCTGGCGCGCAAACATCGATTTTTAAAACCGCTTCAACCGCATCGCGGCGACATAGTCCCGCGTCAAGAAAATCACACAATGTTGCCTCTAAAAATACCCTCACCGCGCCCTCACGCGACATTTTATAAGATTCGTTTTTTTGAAATTCAGGGCTCGCATTTTCAAAAAAATCTCCACAAATCATAAAGGAAAGTCTTTCATTACGCGTACTGTTTTTAAGAACATCGTTCGAGCGTTTTTTGACATTTTCTGTCCACCTCTCTCTAAAGTTCCGCGGAACAAGGGCCGCTTCAAAATCAAAAGTACCATTAAAAATACAAGACAATCCAATATATGAACGAACCGTCACCATATCCCAAAAACCACTGCGATCTTTTTGTGATGTCTCTATTGAATAATCGATGGATTTATTCAAAAAATATTCAGATAATTGGTTTGTTATTTTCATGTAAGAATACCTCCTAATGATTGGGTATGCCAGCCTTTGGATGGCCACATCTCTATTCGTTCCGCGCAATGATGAGCTAGAAAATAAAAACCCCCGTTATTTTTTAGCGGGTGCCTTTTTCTTCTTCACTGGTGTTTTCTTTTTSGCGGCGGCTTTTTTCTTTGGCTTTGCTTTCGCTTTACCTTTTGTTTTTGCGCCCAACGCCTCAACCGCGTCTTCCAATGTGACTTTATCATCCTTGGCCGATTTTGGCAGTTTCGCCTTTTTCTTTCCCATTTCGACATACAGGCCAAAACGGTTCTTACCAAGGATAATCATTTCACCTTTTTTCGGATGTTCACCAATATCACGGATTTTTTCCGCGGCCTTTTTCGCCGCATATTCCGCAATCAATGCCACCGCGCGGTTCATCCCCACAGTTAAAACATCGTCATCTTTTTTCAATGAAATAAAGTTTCCATCGTGGAGCAAATACGGCCCAAAACGACCAATATTCGCGCCGATCATTTGACCTGTTTCCGGATGTTCGCCAATGTCCCGCGGCAAACGGAGAAGGTCAATCGCCTTTTCCAATGTCATGTCTTTTGGTGCCACGCCCTTTGGCAAGGATTGACGTTTTGGTTTTTTCTCTGGGTCGTCATATTCCATCTCAACATAGGCGCCGTATGGGCCTTTTTTCATGAGAATTATTTTTTGAGTATCAGGGTGAAGGCCCAATTCGTGGCCGCCCGAATCCAAATTCAAACCATCCTCGGCGGCGTCTTGTACTTCTAAACGACGGGTATTTTTACATGTCGGATAATTGGTACATCCGATAAATRCACCAAATTTCCCAAGTTTTAAACTCAGCTCTCCATCYGCACATGATGGACATTTGCGAGGGTCTTTGCCTGCCTCAACAACAGGGAAAAAATGCGCCTCTAATTCTTCGTTTAACGCATCGATCACTTCGGTAATCGTAAGGGGTTTAATATCCTCAACCGTTTTGTGAAAATCCTTCCAAAACAGGCGTAATGCTTCTTTATATGCCACATGACCGCCGGAAATTGCATCCAATTCTTCTTCTAATTCCGCCGTGAATTTATAATCAACATAGCGCGGGAAATAACGCACAAGGAATGTCGTTACAATGCGCCCGCGATCCTCGGGGATAAAACGTTTGCTCTCTAAACGAACATAATTTCGATCCTGTAACACTTGAATAATGGATGCGTAAGTTGACGGGCGACCGATCCCTTCTTCTTCCAATTTTTTCACCAATGACGCCTCAGTATAACGTGGTGGAGGGGATGTGAAATGTTGATCCGCATCAACATTATGTGTTTTTAAATCATTGCCTTCATCCATATTCGGCAAAATACGGTCTTTTTCATTATCTGATTTTCCATCATCATCGGTTTCACGATATAATTTCAAAAATCCGTCAAATTTCACAACCGAACCATTGGCACGTAAGACAACATCATCCGTACCATCTGAAATATCGATCGCGACCTGATCTAAAACCGCAGATTCCATCTGACACGCCATCGTCCGTTTCCAAATTAATGTATAAAGCCGACGTTGATCATTATCCAGTTGCCCTTGTTTTTCCGGTGTTTTACGCATATCCGTCGGGCGGATCGCTTCGTGGGCTTCCTGGGCGTTTTTCGCCTTTGATTTATACGCCCGAGGGGAGGAAGGGACATAGTCACCGCCAAAATCAGATGCGATTTGATCGCGGATTTGCGCGATCGCTTCGCCGCCTAATGTAATGCCGTCTGTACGCATGTATGTGATGAGCCCGACCTCATACAATTTTTGCGCTGTACGCATTGTTTGTTGCGCGCCAAAACCCATCTTGCGCGAGGCTTCTTGTTGCAATGTCGATGTAATAAACGGCGCGTATGGGTTACGCTTTGTTTGCTTGCGATCGATCTTTTGAACCGACATGTTTTTAGATTCGATGCGTTTGACCGCGGCCTTTGCCTGATCTTCACTTCCGATATCAAGTTTACCAAGTTTGCTTCCTGATAAATGCGTTAAGCGCGCTTCAAACGGTGCGCCGTCGGGTGTATGCATCACCGCGCCGACAGTCCAGTATTCATCCTTAATGAATTTTTCAATTTGATCTTCACGCTCGGCGATTAAGCGCAAGGCAACCGATTGAACGCGACCAGCCGATTTTGAACCGGGCAATTTACGCCATAAAACAGGGGAAATATTAAAGCCCACTAAATAATCCAGCGCGCGGCGCGCCAAATAAGCATCAACCAAATCTTGGTCAATTTCACGAGGTTTCGAAAACGCCTCTAAAATCGCGGATTTTGTTACCGCGTTAAAGGCCACACGTTTTACGGCACGATCTTTAATGAGGTTTTTTTCTTTAAAATATTCTAATAAATGCCATGAAATTGCTTCACCCTCTCTATCGGGGTCGGTCGCAAGAATAACAGTATCGGCGTTTTTCATTGCCTTTTTAATTTCGGATAATGTCTTACCTGCGCGATCTGATAATTCCCAGCGCATCTCAAAATCTTCATCAGGAAGGACAGATCCATCCTTACTTGGTAAATCGCGAATATGCCCGTACGACGCCAAAACCGTATATTTGTCACCCAAATATTTGTTAATTGTTTTCGCCTTTGCAGGGGATTCAACAATGACTAATGTATGCTCGCTCATAAAATTTACCTTATTTGTTTTATCGATATAAGGAAACCCACGCCATTAAATCAACCTTTTTATTTTTTAAGGCGTTTTTTACTTGCGTTTTATTTTCCAGATATGTTTCACTTAACTCATGGTTAAACACACAAACATCGTTGGGATTCTTTTAAACCTCCTCGTCCTTGTCGGGCTTGGAGGCGCAACTCGTTTAACCTGATTTAATTCAAAAAATCAAAATAATCGAGACCAGCGCCCTAACGATAAGTTAAGGCGCTTTTTTAATGATCACTTATATATAAGTCAGAAAGAATAAAATAATGTTAAAAATTGCCGCAACATCCGATACCGATATATTTAGACGCGCCACCGCGCCCGTTATTTTCATTTGTGAAGATAAGGCCAAAAGCTATAGCGCCCTGATCGATTATATTCGAAAATCCGTTCCCAAAGTTCCGATCGTCGCGGAAAACGAACGCGCCTATCAATTATTAAAATCAGGTCCTTTTGCATCCCACTGCTTTAACCGCCATGCGGACAAAAACGGTGATCCATTGATATCCGCCGACGTTATTGCCGTCATCGGAACCCCAAAAGAGATGCCAGAAATACTGCGACAGAAAAAAATCATTAGTAAACCTAACTTTGCGGAAATATCTCCACCTGCCTTACACAAATTAAAAGGATTGGAAAAACCATGGGCCGCCGAACATTTGAATGACAATGATCGTAATGACCCTAAAAAAGTACGTCAGGCAGAGCGTTTTCGCCAGGATCGTTTAAAATCAGCAGATGATCTAAGGAAATCATTAATTCGCAAAGGATACACGCCCCTATAATATAAAGGCATGAAGCACGGCATAAAATGCATTGACCAATGAACGCCATTCCCTCTACCATTAATAAAAATACATACGAGGGATACACCACATGCCTAAAGTTCTGATCAGTGATAAAATGGCGCCGTTGGCCGCCGAGATTTTCGAAAAAAATAACATCGACGTTGATGTCAAAACAGGAATGACTCCCGAAGAATTAAAATCCTGTATTGGGGATTACGATGGCCTTGCTATACGCTCATCAACAACCGTGACCCCCGAAATTTTATCGGCCGCCACAAACCTAAAASTTATCGGCCGCGCGGGGATTGGCGTTGATAATATTGATCGTACATCCGCCACGGAAAACGGGGTGATTGTCATGAACACACCATTTGGAAATTCAATCACAACGGCCGAACATACACTATCAATGATTATGGCCTTGGCACGATCCATCCCTCAGGCGAACGCGTCAACGCACGCGGGGAAATGGGAAAAATCAAAATTCATGGGCGTTGAACTCTTCAACAAAACACTTGGCGTCATCGGATGCGGCAATATCGGTGCCATTGTTATTGATCGCGCGCTCGGGCTTAAGATGAAAGTCATTGGGTTTGATCCATTTTTAACAACCGAACACGCCGCTGAAATGGGTGTTGAAAAAGTCGAACTGGACGATCTATACGCGCGGAGTGATTTTATAACCCTCCATGTTCCTAAAACTGAAAAGACCGCGAACATGATTAACGCAGATGCATTTTCAAAAATGAAGGACGGCGTCCGTATTATTAATGTGGCACGCGGTGGATTGATCAACGAAGCCGATCTTAAAAATGCACTGGATGATGGAAAGGTCGCGGGCGCGGCCTTGGATGTTTATGCGGTTGAACCTGCAAAGGAAAACGATCTTTTTGGATACGAAAATGTCATCTGTACGCCTCACCTTGGTGCCTCAACCTTAGAGGCCCAAGATAATGTCGCCATTCAAGTGGCCCAGCAAATTTCCGACTACCTCAATGAAGGCGCCGTCACGAATGCCCTGAATATGCCATCTATATCCGCCGAAGATGCGCCCAAGCTCACCCCTTATTTAAAATTATCCGAAGATATCGGCCTCATGGCAGGGCAAATCACGGATACAGCCATCGAAACCATCCAAATCGAATTTATGGGGAGCGTCGCCGCCCTCAATATCAAGCCTTTGACATCCATGATTGTCGCAAGCGTCCTCAAAGCCTCCATGGAAGGCGTTAATATGGTGAGCGCGCCGTCCGTTGCAAAAGCGCGCGGCATCGACATCACCGAAAGCGTGAATGACAGCGCAGGCGACTTGCAAACGGCCATCCGCCTCACATTAAAGACAGAGAATAGAGTCAAAGAAATCACAGGAACCTTGTTTGGTAAAAAAGACCCCCGCATTGTAAGTATTGACGGTGTTCCCGTTGAAGTCAGTGTCACACCATCCATGATCTTTATTCGAAACGAAGATACACCCGGTTTAATTGGTCAGGTCGGAACGATCCTTGGCGCGGCCAATATTAATATCGCTGATTTCCGTCTTGGCCGTATCGAGGATACATCCGAAGCCGTCGCGATCGTATCCATTGACGGAAAAATCACATCCGAAATATTAGAGAATTTGAAAAATATCAAAGGCGTACAGCAAATCAAAGCGTTACAGTTTTAACGCATACGCTTCATCATTTTTCGCGCGATCATGAAATAAAGGCGCGTCGGCAGCAACCTTAAAACCTTCATGATACATGTAAATTTCTTTGGAAAATGAATCTCGAATGATGAACGCGTTAACCCCTTTGCAATCGCCTTGGCCGCGTCCACCGCATCAATCAKCATCGGCATGGGGAAATCGTTTTTATCGGTCAAAGGTGTTTTTACAAAACCAGGACTAATGAGTTTCACATCAATGTTTTTTGGCTCCATTTCGATTTTTAAGCTCTCTGCATAATTTATAATTGCGGCCTTTGTCGCGCAATATGGTTGCCCCTGTGGCAGGCCACGATACCCCGCAACCGAACCACACAAAACGATCTGGCCGTGACCTTGTTTTTCAAAAACAGGAAGGGTCGTTTCCACCATATTAAAGGCGCCGCCCACATTCACATTTAACATTTCGTGAATAAATTCAATTGGTTTTCGGTCTGGCCCGTGGGCGCAATACGCCACCGCCAGAAAAATGACACTATCAATCCGTGGAATTTTCGAACATGCATTTTGAACGGCCGCGACATCCGACACATCCAATGTAATCGCACGATGACCTGAACCACTCAAATCACCAACAAGAATATTTAATTCATCCCCGCGCCGTGCAGAGGCAATAACATGCGCGCCCTGATCCGCCAATTCACGGGCCAGCGCCGCGCCAATGCCGCTGCTTGCGCCAATAATCCATATATGTTTTCCGCGTATCGTCTTCATTGTGGCAACGCCCATTGAATGGGGCTTCGTTTATGTTTTGATAAAAATGCATTCGCCTTGGAAAAATGTTTACACCCAAAAAATCCGCGATGCGCCGACAAAGGAGAGGGGTGAACCGCCGTTAAAACAAGATGTTTCGATTGATCAACCAAGCCAGCTTTCTTTTGCGCATGTGCGCCCCATAACAAAAAAACGGATGGGTCGGCGTGATCATTCACCGCGCGGATCATCGCATCGGTCAATTGTTCCCAGCCGCGTTTTTGATGCGACGCCGCATGCGCGGCCTGCACCGTTAAAACACTATTAAGCAATAATACACCTTGGCGCGCCCAATCCTCTAAAAACCCATGCGGTTGATCACGTACACCCACATCCGTTGATAGCTCTTTATAGATATTCCGAAGGGATGGCGGGACACGTACACCGGGACGTACACTAAAACTTAGTCCATGTGCCTGACTTTCACCGTGATACGGATCTYGGCCCAGAACGACCACTTTAACATTTGGAATTGGTGTTAAATCCAGCGCGCGGAAATATTCATCCGTTTTGGGATAAATGGTTTTTCCTTGCTGTTTTTCAGACACAATAAATGAACGCAAATCATCCATATAGGGTGATGAAAATTCACCCTCCAACGCATTCATCCATGATGCATCTTTAATCTGCATACGGATTTTTAGATGTACGAAGCATCAAACGGATAGGAGATTGCCCAATATCAAAATCTTCACGCAATGTATTAATAACATAGCGTTTATAACTTCCTGGGATGTCTTTTGGTTTTGAAACCCACATCGCAAAGGTTGGAGGGCGTGTTTTAATTTGCGCAATATAACGAAGGCGGTTTGGCCGCCCTTGTGCCATGGGCGCAGGGTGACGAGATTCCACGCCCGCAACCCAACGGTTCAATTTACCCGTTGAAACACGCGTATTCCAATGCTTGTAAACCGTCATCATACGATCCATCAATTGATCAACTTTTTTACCTTTTAAAGCCGACATCGTAATAACAGGAACATCAGGCAATTGCGCCAATGAGCGCTCAATACGATCACGGAATGTTTTTAAAATCGCGTCTTTTTCATCTTGAATATCCCATTTGTTAATGGCGATRACCARSGCKCGWCCYTCGTCMAWSACAWRMSMNNCAAYMAATRWRNNTCYTGWTYAYYSAWRCYWWSNTGKNNNTCMATCNCNAAWACCAMRACAWSRRCCYGMKCYAWGSSNNTKGCMSKGYWYKTRTSAYSNNCKGAWKYKNNTTCMANTNNGTCATGNGNNACYTTTNNNTTACGRCGAMKYMCMSCKGYGKYNAYCAATNNAAAGGYAYRGCSWTCRYMWYSSCRMTCAACGGCAATGGCATCGCGCGTGATCCCCGCCTCTGGTCCGACCATCACGCGATCCATACCCAATAATGTATTCACCAATGTGGATTTACCCGCATTTGGACGCCCAACAATCGCAATTTTAATCGGTTTTTCAGGGTCATCAACCGCGGACAATTCGAAATCTTCATCGCCTTCCTCTACGGTTGCATATGCATTTTCATCGTCGGCAGCGTCTTCCTCGATCTCGACAAACATATCCTTACAATGTTCAAGGATCGCGTCATACAATACAGTCACGCCTTCATTATGCTCCGCCGAAATTAAAATCGCTTCACCAAGGCCAAGTTTGTAAGATTCGCCAAAACTTTCTTGACCTGCGCGCCCTTCGCATTTATTCAACACCAAAATCACAGGAATATTGCGGCGACGTACAAATTGCGCGAAATGTTCATCGATGGGTGTAACCCCCGCGCGCCCATCAATCATAAAGACCGCAACATCACATTCATCGATCGCTTGTTCCGTTTGGCGGCGCATACGCCCCTGAATCGAATCATCAAAGCTTTCTTCTAACCCAGCCGTATCAATCACCTTAATATCACGGCCANGGATCGAGGCCTCCGCCTCGCGCCAATCGCGCGTCACACCGGGTGTGTTATTCACAATCGCAAGGCGTTTTCCCGCCATACGGTTAAATAATGTCGATTTTCCAACATTGGGACGGCCGATCAAGGCAATACGAGGGGTGCGTGCATGTTTCATAGTGTGTTTTCTATACAAATAGGATTAAAAAAGCAATCTTATTGCGCGCTCAGGATAYTGTAAAAAATGTGAACATCGTCAGAATCGCGGCGAATACATAACGATTTTTTTCCAACACAATCTGGGCACTCCGAAGACAAAAAATCTTCATCAGACGATGAACCTTCGATAAAGTGATACGAAAACGCAAAGCTATTCGCAACAACCGGTATTGTTGCGCTGCCTGTAATACGTTTATTCAATTCCGCACAAATCGCGGGCTCCAAATACCAAAATGTATAAATTAGATCATCGCTACCTGAGAGAGTCCATTCAACATTGGTCGTTTTTTTTATCCGCCAATTATTCCCCGATCCAAACGCGCCTGTTATTTTATCATYTTGGTTGCCCATAACCTGTAACCCGCCGCCACTTGGGTGGTACAGCTGGTTCGTGGTATCAGTGGCATAAGCCGCCGTGCCCGGTAAATCGGCCTTAATATCCGCAACGCCCGCGCCCCATTGTTGCATTTGAAACACAACGCGTTCCGCATCGCGCATATGGGATAACAACTCCGTCGACATTAATTTAACGCGCTCTCCATCCATACGGCTTGCTTGATTTCCGCGACTATCCGATGAAATCGCATAAGCCAAAGCCGCCATCAAGGCGACCGCGATTAAAATATAAATTAAAACATTTCCGTTTTGGCGTCGTATCATCGTCAAACCCTTTGCAATTCGATCTTTCGATCAATAGTATAGGATTTATGAATTTTGACCAAATACAGATTGAATGGGTTTTAACGGCCGCCTTTATCGGGTGGGTTTTGTTTATTATTGCCCTTGTCGCCACCATTCTTGCGCGCGCTAAATTAAAGGCGGAAATCGACAATCGCGCTCATTTAGCGGATCAGTTCAAATCTCTATCAAATGAGGCTTTGAACGCGACCAATGAAACTTTTCTGAATATCGCACAAGAGCGATTTAAATCATGGGAGGCCATGAATAAAGGCGACCTTGAAAAACGCACAACCGCCATTTCCGAAATCGTCAAACCCATGAAGCAACAGCTTGAAACATKGRGCRGSGSANTGAWYGMRKKMRRMGKCAYGRWYRCMAYSKWCCKNGAASSGCTTSWMNNCMTGTCACAAAACACGCTGAAACTGGCCGGCGCGATGAATAACCCTGCCATGCGCGGACGATGGGGTGAAATGCTTCTTGATCGTTTGCTTGAAAAGGCCGGTATGATACGCGGCGTTCATTATTCCACACAAACAACCATGACGGCCGAGACAGGATCACGTCTGCGCCCCGATGTTGTGATCTCCCTCCAAGATGGATTTAAAATTGCAATCGATGCCAAGGCACCGATCCAAGACATTATGGATGATTTGGATAATCCCGAAGCGCAAGACCAATTGCGAACCCGTTTGGCAACGCAGGTTAAGGCTCATATCAAAGACTTATCAAAAAAAGCATATCAGGAAACATTAGACAGCCCCGTCGATTTTACCGTCCTGTTTTTACCGGGGGAACATTTGTTTTCATTGGCCGTGGCGGGTGATCCTGACCTGATTGATTACGCCTCTGACAATAATATTGTTTTAACATCTCCATCCCTTTTGATGTCTTTACTCCGCATTGTGCATTTATCGTGGAGACAAGGGGAGCTGGCTGAAAACGCGCAACATATCGCCGATACAGGCCGCGATCTTTACAAAAGCCTTGGCACATTTGCGGGTCATTTGGATAAAATCGGCACAAATTTAGGCCGATCCGTTGGGGCCTATAATGATGCAATCGGGTCTTTGGAACGCAATGTCATGCCAAAGGCGCGCCGTTTCGAAGATTTACAAGCCACGAATAATACAGATCATTTGACCCTCCCTGCCGATGTTGATAAATCTCCCCGTGAAATAACAAAACAAGCGAGCTAATCCGTGACCAACATATACGACATCATCACATACCCTGATTCAGTTTTAAAAGAAACCGCACATGAAATCACATCCATCACGCCCGCAATTCAGGCGCAGGCAGAGAGGATGCTCCACACAATATATGAAACCAACGGCATTGGTATTGCCGCCAATCAGGTGAATATTTTAAACCGAATGTTCGTTTTGGATGTGGATCCACATTGTTGGGAATATGAAGATAAAAATGCATCTGTCCTCACGATTCAAAGCTCCCATCGCGGAAATGAGGAAGGAACATCCAATCCGATTGTGATGATTAATCCAAAANTCGTCAAAAAATCTGACCANCGTTCCGTTTATATGGAAGGGTGCCTTTCCCTGCCCCAACAATATGCGGATGTTGAGCGACCCGCCCATATCACGGTTGAATATTTAGACATCAACGGCGAAAAGAACGAGTGGAGCGCCTCGGGACTGGAATCTCACGCCGTTCAGCATGAATTAGACCATTTAGACGGCGTTTTATTTATTGACTATCTCTCGCGTCTCAAACGCGGAACGCTTGTCCGTAAACTTGAAAAATACAAAAAATCCACGGGGCTGTTATAGCCATGCGTATTATTTTTATGGGGACTCCTGATTTTGCAGTGCCCGCCCTTCAGACTTTGATCGATTCCGACCATGAAGTCGTCGCGGTATACAGCCAACCCCCTCGTCCCAAAGGGCGCGGAATGCAGGTGCAAAAATCACCCGTACACATTCTTGCAGACACATACGGGATAGACGTACACACACCCAAATCACTCAAAGATAAACATCCTGATGATCAAGATATTTTTGTAAATTTGAATGCCGATATCGCGGTTGTCGCCGCATACGGATTAATCCTTCCGACACGGATTTTAGAAGCCCCCAAATACGGGTGCATTAATATCCATGCCTCCCTTCTTCCGAAATGGCGCGGCGCATCCCCCATTCAACACGCGATTTGGAAGGGCGATACCAAAAGCGGTGTCACAATCATGCAAATGGAATTGGGCCTTGATACGGGGCCCATGATCTTAAAAGGTGAAACGGACATTACCCCAACAACATCCGCGCAAGAATTACATGACACCTTATCGAACATGGGCGGCGGATTGCTTGTAAGCGCACTGGATCAAATCAAAACAGACGGAAAAGTCAGTGGAGAAAAACAAGACGACGCACACAGCACATACGCCCCGATGCTCAAAAAAACAGACGGAGAGATCGATCCATCGGCCTCAGCCGTGGACATCGATCAACAAATCCGCGCTCTCAACCCTTGGCCCGGCACATACATTACGGGACTAAAAGGCCGCGTGAAAGTTCTAGACGCTCATATTGACGAAGGCATCCTCATTTACGACCGCGTTCAACCCGAGGGGAAAAAGCCCATGGATATTAAGTCCGCTCAAAATGGCGGGTATTTGTAATGCCCTTAATTAGTTCAATCATTGCACTTCTAATGTGGTCAATTACTGCATTATTTTTAACATTCTGCACAGAAATCCCTCCATTTCAGGCGAGTGCTTGGATCTTTTTAATTGCTGTTATTTCTATTCTTTTCGGGCAAAATCTATTAGGGCATGACATACAATCAAATTGGAAGCTTCCTTGGAAACTCTATATTTTCCCTACAGCGGGCATTATTGGATATATGGTTCTTCTATTCATCGGTTTTGCCAATGCACCAATTTTTATTGCAAATAGCTTGAATTATTTATGGCCTATTTTAATGTTTTCTTTTGCTCTGATCCTTACAAAAAACCCTTTAAAATTTAATCAAATTTTTGCCGTTATCTTAGGATTAATCGGAACTCTTATTTTGTTTTCTAAAGATATTTTTTATCCAGATGAGGTTGGGACAGATTTTATACTAGGGGCGACAGCGTCATTAATTGCCGCTATTTTATGGGCATTTTATTCGGTTCAATCTAAAAAATCAGATTTTCCAACAGGTGGAATTGCTCCTGTTTTTGCAATAGGATTTCTTATTTGCGCTGTCCTCAGTTTTGTATATGAAGGTTTTTATACCCCCAACACACAAGAATTTATCTTTTTATCCTTACTCGGAATTACTCGAACATCCTTTTTATTTTGGAATTATGGACTTAAAAATGGATCTCTNACACAAATCGCTTTGCTCTCTTATTTTGTTCCAACACTCTCAATGATCATCCTCATTATCGCTGGATTTAAAACCTCAAGTATAGAAATGACAGTGGCTGTACTTCTAATCACTGTGGCTTCCATTATTGGTAACATTGATCAAATATTAAAAAAATTAAAATGAAATCATGATGAAACGTTGGAAAATTACAATTGAATATGACGGAACGGATTATTACGGATGGCAAAAACAACCTGATGTTTCCACCATTCAAACCGCCATTGAAAATGCGATCAAAAAATTTTGTGGCCAAGACATCGATGTAAAAGCCGCGGGACGCACAGATGCAGGCGTTCATGCCCATGGACAAGTCGCCCATTTCGATTTTGACTGGGGAAACCGAGAGATTGATGCATTTAATTTGGCAAAGGCGATTAACGCCCATTTACATCCCGCCCCGATTGCCGTTGTCCACGCCGAGGAAATTCACGCGGATTTTAACGCGCGATTTGACGCCCTTAACAAACTTTACCGCTATCGCATTGTCACACGCCGGGCAATGCCCCTTATGGAGCCCCGCGTGGTTTGGCATTTTAAACATCACCTTGATATCGACGCCATGCGCGAAGGCGCCAAACATTTGATTGGACACCATGATTTTTCATCATTTCGCGATGCACAATGTCAGGCGAAAACACCGATGCGAACATTGGATCGCGTGGGTATCACAACCAAACCATATGACCCGTTTGGGGGAGAAGAAATTTGGATCGAATTAGAGGGCCCAAATTTTATTCATCATCAATGCCGTAATATTGTGGGAACATTGGTGGATGTCGGCCGCGGTAAAACAAGCCCTGATGATATTGCCACCATATTAAAGGCCAAAGACCGCACAAAGGCCGGCATGACCGCGCCTGCAAAAGGTTTATCTCTTTTCCGGATTGATTATTAATCTCTGATTATAGTTTAAAGATGGATGACACGTATTTGTTTCGCAAAGCGTGTAATAAAAAAGGCCGCTCGAAAGCGACCTTCTTAAATTCTATATAACTTGTAAATTTGAACTCTTTCGAGCCTTCAAATTAAAAGTTAACTTGTGTACCCAAAGAAACTTGTGTTGAGTCGATGTTGTTATCGTTATCGATCATYGACACAGAACCGCGGAATGACATTCCAGGGCCGTATGAGTATGAAGCACCAACTGTGTAACGCTCTACATCAGCTTTTACGCCAGCAGTTTCAGTTTCTTGGTTCAACCAAGACGCACCCAATTTGTATGCACCCATTTGGTAGTCAGCACCAACAACCATAGTTGTTTGGTCGTTTGAACCAGTCAAACCTTGGTTTGTATCCAAGTAAGCAAAACCAAGACCAAAACCAGCAAAGTCTAAGTCAAGACCAGCATTCCATGTTTTGTTATCGTCTTGACCAGCAGCCTTAGCTTCACGGTCATATGTTCCGTAACCTGCACCAACTGCAACTCCAACGCCTTCAAATGCGCCTTCGTAACGAGCAGCCAATTCAATACCGTCAGCATAGTCACCAGCAGTGTTGTCAGCGTTAACAGCTGTACGGCCGTTACCATCATCAGACATTGTTGGGATGTATGAAACACCAGCTTGGAAACCGTTAAATACAGGTGTCATGTATGACACTTTGTTGTACTTAGATGAACCAGGAGCAACCTGGTCATAGTCCAAACGAATGTTTGCTCCACCAGCAGTACCAGTTGAGTTATATGTCGAGATGTACTGACGTAGACCATCGATGTTTGAGTCTGCATTAGGAGCAGAAACTTGAAGCAAGTAAGCAGCGCCATCTTCTTCACCGAAGTTTACGCGTCCCCATCCACCTGAAAGGTACATGTATGACTCTTCAACGATTGATCCGTTATCGTCACGGTCAACGTCTGCTTCAACGTGAACACCAACTGTAAGACCTGAGTCCAAAGTTGTTTCACCAGTGAAGTGAACTTCTGTTTCCTTACGGATGTTCAATTCATCCAAAGAAACGCCAGCCGCTTCATCGTTGTTGTTGTATACGCCGTAACCTTTAAAGTGACCTGAAAGGTCAAGTGAAAGGCCTTCAGCTTGTGCAGAAGTTGCCATTGCTAGCAAAGCTACACCTGATAAAAGTACTTTTTTCATTTTATTTTCTCCAAAAAGTTTGCCCGTTATTGGGCATTTATTAATATCGCACGAATGCGAAACCGTCATCATGATTAGGTATTCATCGGCCATCGTCAAACATCGCCGTCCTTATTATTTTAATTTACCATTCCCCTTGTTGCATGCGCGCAACAATACCCATTTAAACGATATCTCTCTATCGCCTTCAAATCGGCTTGTACCACCTCTATGAGAGTGTTAAAGATAGTATAAATAAAACGATAACCAATAATGTGGATGCTTAATCATATGAAAAAACTATTTTCAATTCTTGCCGTTCTTTTGACTATAACCGCCTGTTCAGGCATTGAAAAAGAGGCAAAATACCCAACAGGCGCCCAACGTGACGGCGTTCACGATGATATTTATGCCGAAAAAGGAAGCATTTTTGGCGATGAAGGCATCAGCCTTCTGGGTGGTAAAAAAGACCAAAGCACTGACGTTATTACTGTGAACTCATATTTATGGCGCGCGGCACTGGATACTGCATCCTTTATGCCCCTGACGACTGTGGATCCATTTGGAGGTGTTATCTTGACCGATTGGTATTCCGACGAGTCCTCACCAAACGAACGTTATAAATTGAATGTTTTTGTTATTGGGTCACAGCTTCGATCCGATGCGATCCGTGTATCCGCGTTCCAACAAAAACAAAGCCGCGGTACATGGAAGAATTCAACGGTTGATCCATCTGTTGCCACAAAAATCGAAGACGCGATCTTAACGCG
>NVSI01000013.1 GCA_002401195.1 Alphaproteobacteria bacterium | reverse complement strand
AAAAGGGTGATTTTGTTGAGCTGTTTAAAGTCATGGATGGCCTGCCCGTGACAGTGCGGCTTCTTGATCCTCCGCTCCACGAATTTCTACCGCATGAGCCAAAAGATATAGCAGAATTTACATCGGTTGCGGGGTTGGATGAAAAAACGGTGCGCGATCGCCTTGGTCAATTACATGAATCGAACCCGATGCTTGGCCATCGTGGATGTCGTTTGGGCATTACTTTTCCTGAAATTTATGCGATGCAAGCGCGTGCGATTATCGAGGCCGCGATTGAAACAGGCGCAAAGCCAGAAATTATGATCCCATTGATTGCGACCTCGGTTGAATTAAAAATACTCCGCGCGTTGGTTGATGAAACGGCGAAGGATGTCTTCACGGAAACGGGTCAATCATGCGAATATTTGGTTGGAACGATGATCGAATTGCCGCGCGCCGCATTGATGGCGGGTGATATTGCCAAGCATGCGGACTTTTTTAGTTTCGGGACAAATGACCTGACGCAAACTGCGCTGGGTTTGAGCCGCGATGATTCGGGTAAGTTTTTACCTGACTATGTGGAGCAGGGTATTTTTACGCATGATCCATTTGTACGATTGGATCAAAGCGGAGTCGGTCGTTTGGTTGATATTGCCTGCCGCGAAGGCCGCGAAAGCAAACCATCCATTAAGCTGGGGATTTGCGGTGAACATGGCGGCGATCCATCCTCGATTGAGTTCTGTCAAAAGGCGGGGCTTGATTATGTCTCTTGTTCGCCTTATCGTGTGCCTATTGCACGACTTGCCGCGGCACAGGCGGCATTGGTATACACAATAAAATCACCTAAATCTTTGGTGGCTTAAATCATTATATATAAAATTGTCATCCCCGACTTGATCGGGGATCTAGAAAAACTATAAACCCCTATGGATCCCCGCTTTCGCGGGGAAGACTTATATCTTTGTAACAACCAACCCAATTCCATTACACGATGAACGTAAATTTGATTGATCTGTGTCGTCTGTAATTTCAACATATTTCAAAATCTTTTTTGTGAGGCCACGATGGTGCATGCGGCTGACCAATTCTTGGCCGACATAGCATCCTTTTGTGTATGACACGGCGTTTAATTCATCTAAACGTCCTTCGTGAATGTATGATTTTTCAACAATGAAATCGCGTGATCCGTCGGGAATTTCATTGCGTATGCGATGTTCATCCCATGTGTTGAAGTCGACTTTTTGGATGTCTGTTGGTTCCGTATATGATCTAAATCCACAAACGTCATTGCGCGGATCTTTATACGCCTTATCATGTGTTCCGTTGAATATTTGGTAAACGTTTAAGGTGTCATTCAATGTCAACGTCACATCCGCTCGGAGTTTGTACATCTTTAATTTTTTTAAGAGGGCTGATGCACGATCCCCACCTTCGCAATCAATCAGGTATGTTTCAGCGTTTTTGCGAATAAAAAAATCAAACAGAAATTTTCCGTGCGCTGTCAAAAGGCATGCATAGATTATGGATTGTGATTTCAGAAGATTAAGGTCATTTGTGACAAGGCCTTGAAGGAATTTATGCCCCTCGGCGCCGCCAACGGATATTTCCGCGCGGTTTCGTAGTTCCACATAAACGGGGTTATGCATTAGTCGTTGAGTGAGCCAGAGGCCGTGGCACGCCCAGAAGAGCGACTTGATTTAGATGTTTTCCCTTCGGTATCTCTGCGAAGGCCAAGTGTTTCACCTAGGATGGTTGTTTTGTAGTTTTGCTTGGCTTGATCAATCTGTTGAGGGCGAACATAAGATACACGTTTCCATCCTTTGAAATTCATACAGCCTTCAAAATCGTGGAAGTCTGCAAATTCTGTGTGAAGGGGGCCGTCACGTTCTGGCGACTGCCATCCGCCTGCAAGGCCGCCGCTCATTTCAATGTTCGCCGGTGGGCGCGCATTGTTGATTGTTCCCAAACGTGAGAGTTCCTTCACCTCGCTTACGCAAGAGGAGATGTCTTTGTGAAGTTGGTGTTGTGCCTTTGGTCCACGCAGATATAAAAGAGAAACATTGTCTGAACGTTCCCAGAAATCTGATTCTTGTTCGAAACTTGTACGCTTTTTGCTTTCACAGGCTGTGATCGCAACGAGAAGAGGGAGGGCAAGGAGTAATTTTTTCATGTATACAGCCTATCGCGATTGAGAAAATTTACAATATTAATTTTTATTTTCATCCCGCCACCATGTTTCCAAAACCATCCCGTAAAGTGATTGTGTCGAAGGGTGTTGAACGGCAGGCCAGCGCGCGACATGGTCGACGCCCGTGTAATAGAGTGGGATAAACGGATATTGTGCCATGATTAACGCGTCAAGAGATTGCGTCCGCTTGGTGAGGTCTTCATATGTCGTTGAGGTGTTTAGGCCTTTGATAGCCGTTTCTATAGCGGGATCGCATATTCCAGCATAGTTTCTTGATCCCTGGATATCGCGCGCGGCGCATCCCCAATAAATGGATTGTTCCGCCCCAGGGGAGAGAGAGTTCACCCAGCGCCACGAAATCATATCGTAATCATAATCGTTAAGTGCGCCGAAAAATTGAGCCGTATCAAGGGTTCGGATGTTCAGTGTGATCCCAAGACGTTTTAAATCTTTTGCAAAGCCAAGGGCGATTTTTTCTTGTGATGGTTTATTCAAAAGAAGCGTTATATCGAATCGTTTTCCGTTTTTAACGGCCCATCCTGCGGATTTTAATAAGGCGTCGGCCTTTTTTAGCCGCGCGCGTTTGTTGTCTGTATTGATTTTACCTTCTTGTGCTAATGCGCTGTTGGGGAATGTGCTTGTGATGCGTTTTGCCTTTCCATGAAACAAGGATTTATTCATCCAGTCAAAATCAAATGCAAGGGTTAAGGCCTCTCGCACGCGAATGTCGTTAAAGGGCGCGCGGCGTGTATTGAATATAAAGCCTTGTGCTTTTTCAGGGCGGGAGTGCGTTAAATTTTCACGAATGTAGCCATCTTCATCATTATATGATGTTTGCCAACGCGCCGGATTAAATTCACGGCGGACATCACATTCGTTTGACTTAAAGGCCTCCATAGCGATTTGTTCATCGCGATAGTAATCATAAATCATACGGTCAAAATGATAATGTCCTCGATTAACATTAAGGTCTTTTGCCCAGTAATCATTTACTTTTTCGTAAGTGATCTTTTTGCCTTCATTGATAGATGAAATTTTATAAGGGCCATTCCCCAGAGGGGCAGTGAGGGAGGTTGCGTCAAAGTCTTTCTCATTCCAGTATGATTTGGAATAGATTGGCATCATAGCAAGGATCAAAGATGTTTCGCGGTCGTGTCCTGTCCCAAAATCAAATGTGATGTTGAGGTCATCGGCGATCGTAACGGTTTCAACAAGGGCATAGACTTTGCGTGTGTTGGGTTTTCCTTTGGCTTTGAGGATATTAAATGAAAATTCAACATCCGCCGTTGTGATCCGTGATCCATCGTGAAAAATGGCATTAGGGTTAAGGTGGAACGTGATGGAAGATCGGTCGTTGGGTAACGTGACGTTTTGCGCGATTAACCCATAAAGTCCAAATGGTTCATCCCAGACTCGGCGCATTAATGGGTCGTTGATGAGGTGTAGGCCTTGGGCGGGTTTGCCCTTCATTGTGTTGTCATTCAATGTGTCGAAGGCGCCTGTTGCACATTGAATCAGATTGCCACCTTGGCGCGCGTTGAGATTGGAATATGAAAGATGAGAAAAGCCTTCGTCGTATTTGGGCGTGCCATGCATCACAAGGGCGTGTGATGGCACAATTTTAGCCGTCTTTGCGAGGAGTGGAAGCGACGAAGCAATCCATACGAAGGACATTATAAGCCCTTGGATTGCCGTGGTCGTGAGGCTCCCTCGCAATGACGATTTCTTTCTTTCTCTCATTTGTCTAAAAAATCCTTATAATCAATTTTTGGGYSAGKSCNCGAWNTGAKTNGATCACKNTCKGCNNGGSKKYGGSCNAGGCATATCGTCCGCAGGTTGCCAAATCCGCGCCAGATGTTAGGCCGTATAGAAAGCCAGCCGCATATTGATCGCCTGCGCCTGTGCTGTCGATCACTTGATCAACGGGGCACACGGGAATGTCTATTGTTTGGTCACCAGAGAGGATAACAGATCCTTTTTCAGATCGTGTGATGGCAATGATTTCACATTGGCTACGGACGAATTCCATCGCGGCATTGAGGTTGTCTGTTTCATACAAGGCCATGATTTCATCTTCATTGGCGAAAAGGATATCAATGTCTGACTTGATCAGCTCAAGAAAGTCAGCGCGGTGGCGGTTCACGCAAAAGCTGTCTGATAATGTGAGGGACACCTTTCGACCGTTTGCGCGTGCGATTTTTGCGGCCTTGCGAAAGGCGGCCTTTGCAGGATCTTTGTCGAACAAGTATCCTTCCATATAAGTGATCGCGCTGTCCGCAATTAAGTCTTCATCAATATGATCTTCGCTGAGTTCAGCGCAGGCCCCAAGATAGGTGTTCATAGAACGTTGCCCGTCAATCGTTACGAAAATGTAACTTTGCGCGGTGGAGAGTTCTCCTTCGTAACGCGGTGTTTCAAAATTTAATCCGACTTTTGACGCATCATCGGAAAATTTGTCACCCAGATCGTCTTTGGCAACAAGACCGATATAGTTTCCTTTTCCGCCAAAGGATGAAAATCCAACCATTGTGTTTCCTGCGGATCCTCCGGCTGTTGTTACGGCCTGATCCATTGCACCATAAAGCGCGGACGCACGGTTTTGATCGATGAGAGTCATAGAGCCTTTCTCAATTTCAAATTCGATTAAAAATTGATCGGTGCATGGTGAGATCACATCAATGATCGCATTTCCAATTCCAGTGAGGTCAAAACGGGGCATATTATTTTCTATCCTTTTATTTTCTATTATTAAGACTTATAAATGGGGCATGGTAAAGGCACAAGACATTGAAGAGATTAAATCGAAAGTTATCCAGTCCGCATTGACGTTGGCGGCTGGCGCGCGCTGGGACGAGGTTTCGATGTGTCAAATTGCGGATAAGGCAGGGATTCCACTGGATGAAATCACGCCATTATTTGCGGATAAAACCGATATTTTACAAGCTTATGGTCGGAAAATTGATGCCGATGTAGCTCAGGCCATGAACGGCCAATCGATGGAAGACGATACACCCCGCGATCGTTTGTTCGATATTTTGATGGAACGATTTGATGTGTTAAATGATGACCGTGCCTCCGTGGTCTCTATTTTGGACAGCATGACCCTTGACCCGAAACAGATGGTGATTTCCTTGCCATGGTTGTGTCGATCCATGACATCTATGCTGGAATTATCGAACGTTGAAACCAGCGGATGGAAAGGCGCCTTGCGTATCACAGGGTTAACAGGCGTTTATTTGAAAACCTTACGTGTTTGGGTGAATGATGAAAGCCAAGACATGGCGGTAACAATGGCAAGCCTTGATACAGCTCTTAATCGCGCGGATCAAATGGCGAGTTATTTTAAGATATAGGGTTGTGTTTTTATATGTACATTTTTTCTGTTGGTCGTTAATGTGATTTGAGAATATATGGATGGAGTATTATAAATGACAGCTAGCGTAGATTTAGAGAAATCATTTTCAGGAACTAAAGTTGTTTCGAACGTTTTTGGTTTGAAAATAGAAGATATGCCAAAAATGTTGGGTTTTGATGATATGAGCTTCGATACGTTAAAACAATGTTTTGGTAAACAAGCTGAATTTCCTTCCCGTGATTGGCCGGAGCGTCTGGACTTACTCGTTGAACTCGCCGCTTTTTGTAATGCAAGCGTGTCTAAAAAACCTGACGAAGTTTACGAATGGTTGATGAAGAAGAATATAGATGTCTGTCGAGGGCATTCTTTAAGGTCAATTATTTTGGATGGAACTATTGTTGAATTGCAAAAAAGCATGGCGCACCTAAGGCTAAATTAATTTTTAGGATATCTTGCTCCCTATGTGCAAATCACGCATGATTAAACAATGACGTTCGCACACAATCTTTCTGGCCTTGAGGCTCAAAAAATAAAATTACTCATGCATTTGCGTCGTCGAGGGATCACATGTGACCGCGTTTTAAAAGCGATTGAAACAATTCCGCGTGAAATTTTTGTGCCATCAACATTTCAACATCAATCCTATGAAGACATGGCATTGCCGATCGGTCTTGGTCAAACGATTTCCCAGCCTCATGTTGTTGCGACAATGACTCAGGCGCTGGAACTGTCCGACCGTCACAAGGTTTTGGAAATTGGAACGGGATCAGGCTATCAAGCATCGATTTTGTCAAAGCTTGCCCGCCGTGTGTATTCGATGGAACGTCATAAGCCTCTTTTATCACTTGCCGAAGAACGATTTAACGAGATGCGATTGCGCAATATCACAACATTAAATGCGGATGGAATGAAWGGGTGGCCCGTCCAGGCGCCGTTTGATCGTATTATTGTGACGGCCGCCGCACATGGTGATATTCCCAAAGCTCTTTTGAATCAGCTGGCCATTGGTGGCGTGATGGTTGCGCCTGTTGGCGTTGATGATGTTGACCAAACATTGGTTCGAATTGTACGCCGCGATGAAGAAACATTCGAACGAGAGTCTTTGTTTTCTGTGCGTTTTGTTCCGTTGCTTCCCGAGGTTGCGGATGAAACACGCGATATTGATCCTGAATTTAACCAGATGAATGCATTTGCCTAGTAAATATACATTACTGTTATTATCAATCTCCGTCGTTCTTGCCTCGTGTATTGGGCATGACCCATCGCGTGTGAAAGTCGTTGATATGGGGCTTAAAGGCGCATCGGTTGGAACCGCAACGGTTCAAAGCGGGGACAGTATTTCAATGATCGCACATCGTTATAAACTACCGATGGAGAGCATTATTTCCGCAAATAGTTTACGCCCGCCTTATATGCTTCACCCTAATCAACGCCTGACACTTCCGCCGCCACGGACATATAAGGTTAAGCGCGGGGACACGATCTACGAAATTTCACGACTGTTCAGCACAACACAAGATCGCGTTGTACGCATTAATGGATTGCAAAAACCATATCGCATTCGTGAAGGGCAAACATTGCGCATGCCTATGCCGCAAAAACGAATTGTGTCGGCCAAACCAAAATCAGAGGCGGTAAAGCGTTTAAAACGTAAAGCCGTGGCTCAGGCGCCTAAATTAAGCGGTAATGGTGCGTTTTCTCTTCCTGTTAAAGGGAATGTGATTTCATCCTATGGTCCCAAAACAGGCGGGCTTCATAATGATGGCATTAATATCGCTGCGCCGCGCGGAACGGTGGTAAAGGCCTCTCAAAACGGAGTCGTGGCCTATGTCGGTGATGGCATTGACGGGTATGGAAATCTTGTTCTTGTTCGTCATGATAAAGGGTACATCACGGCCTACGCTCATTTGGATAGTGTGTCCGTGGCACGTGGAAAAGTTCYTAAAAAGKGTCAAGCTCTTGGAAAAATTGGTTCAACGGGTGGGGTAAGTTCGCCTCAGCTTCATTTTGAAATTCGCAAAGGGACAAAGGCGTTGAACCCAGCCGTTTATCTTTAGATTAAAAAGAGCGCGGCCAATCCAAGGAACGCAAAGAAACCAACAATATCAGTGACGGTGGTGAGGAAAACAGAGCTTGCAAGTGCGGGGTCAATTCCAAATCGATCTAGCGTGATGGGAATTCCAATTCCGAATAATCCAGCAACAATAAGGTTGATAATCATCGCCAGGCCGATAATTCCCGCAAGTATGGGGTCGTTAAACCATGCATAGGTGACAAGGGCACTGATCACCGCAAAGGCAAAACCGTTTAAGAAACCAACAAGGGTTTCCTTTCCAATCATGCGCATCATGTTTGTTCGAGAAAGGTCTCTTGTCGCCAAGGCGCGCACAGCAATGGTGAGCGTTTGTGTCCCTGCGTTGCCGCCCATGGATGCAACGATTGGCATTAAAACGGCCAAGGCCACGATTTGTTGAATAGTTGCGTCGAATAGTCCAATCACAACAGAGGCAAGAATGGCCGTGACCAAATTAACAGCCAGCCATGAAAAACGAGATTTCGCCGTGTCCATAACATCACGGTACATGTCCGTTCCGCTTGCGCTTACTCCCGCAAGGCGAAGGATATCTTCTTCGGCTTCTTCTTCGATCACGTCAACAATATCATCAACTGTAATCACACCGATCAGGCGGTTTGTGGAATCCACAACAGGCGTGGAAACAAGGTCTTCACGTTTAAAAATTCGCGCAACATCTTCTTGATCCATATCCGCGGGGATCACGTGGATATCTTTATAAAGCAATAGGTTTTCTATTTTTTCCGATCGTTCACTGCGGATAATTTGATTAAGAGGGATCATCCCAATCACGTGATAGGACGGATCGATAATGAATAAATCAAAAAAATCATTCGGAAGGGTATCGGCGGCAGCGCGCAAATAATCAATCGTTTTTCCGACGCTCCAAAACAGGGGGACAGCGACAAATTCGCGTTGCATTAACCGCCCTGCGGAATCCTCTTCGAATGTGAGGCCTTCCTCGACGGTGGCTCTATTTTTTGCTGAAAGTTTTTTTATAATGTCTTTTTGAAAGACGGGATCAAGGTTATAGAGCATCTCGACCGCGTCGTCTGAATCAAGGTCGGATACAATTTTCGCAACCGTCATAGCATCCATTTTTTCAAGGATATCCTTGCGAAGATCATCATCTAAATCAACGAATGTTTCAGGATCGAAATCGGATAAATATTTTTCGACTAATTCATTGCGGTCGTCGGACACAATTTTTTCAAGAAGTTCCGCAGATTCCGCACTGGTGAGATCATCAATAAGATCGTGAACTTGTGTGTCGTCACCTTCGTGCAGGGCATCGGTGATGTCTTGGATATCATCATCGGTGAATTGATCGGGGACGGCGCCGATTATTTCGCCATCATCGTTCAATTTTTCATCAATATCCGTTTTCTTAACCATAAAGACGTTATAGATGATTTGCACCTTTTCGTCATGGTTTTATCTGGAAAAGATATTAAACGCTTGCGCTACTTAATGCTGCTAAGTTCAATAATGTTCGTGGGCTGGCGGCGGCCGTCACAATGTGAACAGGTTTCGCCATTCCGAGTAAAATTGGCCCAACAACGGTCGCTTCATACATGACTTTAAGAGAATTATAAGTAATGTTTGCGGCCTCTACTGTTGGCATCACCAATAAATTTGCGGCGCCTTTTAATGTGGATTGCGGCATGCATACATTCCGAATAGATTCTTTTAATGCGGCGTCCGCGTGCATCTCACCATCGATCGCCAATTTTGGGTCTCGATCTTTGATTTCGGCCAAGGCATCACGCATTTTTGTCGCGGATGGAAGGGCGCTTGTTCCGAAATTTGAATGAGAGAGCATGGCCACATTGGGTTCAATCCCAAATCGTCTTAATTCATCGGCGGCCAATAATGTCATTTCGGTCAATTGTTTCACGCTTGGGTCGTGGTTTACATGTGTATCAGTGATAAAGAGATTGCCTTTGTCCATGATTAATCCAACAACGGCGGCGGGTGTCTCAACACCGTCTTTCAGGCCAATAATTTGGCGCAAGTGACGAAGATGGTAAATATACTGACCTCCAACACCGCAAATGAGGGCGTCAGCTTCACCGCGTTCAACCATTAATGCGGCGATCACGGTGTTGCTTGTACGGACAATGGTTTTTGCAACGTTGGGTGTGACCCCTTTGCGTTGCATGATTTTATGGTATTGAGTCCAGTATTCATGGTAACGAGGATCATTTTCAGGGTCGCAAAATTCAACATTTTGACCAAGTTCCATGCGGAGATTGAATTTTTCAATCCGTTGTTCAAGAACGCGCTTTCGTCCGATAAGAACGGGTTTTGCAACGCCTTCATCCAATACGATTTGAACGGCGCGGAGGACGCGTTCTTCTTCACCTTCGGCAAAGACAACTTTTTTGGGTGCGTTTTTTGCTTTGTCAAAAATAGGCCCCATAATAAGGTTCGATTGATAGAAATGTTGTTGTAATTGGCGCTCGTACGCGTCGAAATCTTTGATCGGGCGCGTTGCGATGCCGCTTTCCATTGCGGCCTTGGCCACGGCAACAGGAAGGTTTGTAATCAGGCGTGGGTCAAACGGTTTCGGGATAAGGTAATCTAAACCGAATTCAAGGTCTTCATCCGCGTAAACGGCGGCGACTTCGTAATTGACTTCGGCTTGGGCAAGGTCGGCGATCGCCTCAACACAAGCAAGCTTCATGGCTTCGTTAATGCTTGATGCACCGCAATCAAGCGCCCCGCGGAAGAGGTAAGGGAAACATAAAACATTATTTACTTGGTTTGTGTAATCGGAACGTCCTGTACAAATGACGGCCTCTGGATGCACTTCGCGAACCAATTCAGGCATAATTTCAGGTGTTGGATTGGCAAGCGCCATTACAAGGGGAGCGTTTGACATTTTTGCGCAATTATCTTGAGATAACGCGCCAGCCGCGGATAGGCCAAGAAAAACATCCGCGCCCTCGATCGCATCATCCAATGAGCGTGCGTTTGTATCAACGGCGAATAATTCTTTGTATGGATCCATGCCTTTTTCACGGCCTTTATAGATCACACCTTCGCGGTCACAGACAGTGATGTTTGATTTTGGCAATCCAAGAGCGTTCAAAATTTTAAGGCATGAAATCGCCGCCGCGCCCGCACCGTTGGCAACAAGGCGAATGTCTTTCATGTCACGCCCTGTTAATTTGATCCAGTTTTTAAAGGCCGCGCCCACAATGATTGCCGTTCCATGTTGATCGTCATGGAACACAGGAATATTCATTTCTTTTTTTAGGCGGGTTTCAATTTCAAAACATTCTGGGGCTTTGATGTCTTCTAAATTAATTCCGCCAAAGCTTGGCTCTAAACGGCGGACAGTTTCGCAAAATTTATCAACATCCGTTTCGTCGATTTCGATATCAATGGAATCAATGGCGGCAAATTTTTTGAAAAGAACGGACTTCCCTTCCATCACTGGTTTGGATGCCAAGGCGCCAATGTTTCCAAGGCCAAGAACGGCTGTACCGTTCGTGATAACTGCGATCATATTCCCGCGAGATGTGTATTCATAAGATTTGCTTGGGTCTTTTTCAATTTCAAGGCATGGCGCGGCCACACCGGGGGAATAAGCAAGGGCAAGGTCACGCTGTGTTGTCAGTTGCGTGGTTGGCTGAATGGCGATTTTACCTGGGGTCGGGTTTCTGTGGTAATCTAACGCATCTTTTTCAAGTGACTTATCCATTTTTATTCCTGCCTTTTGTTATTTTTATGAGCTGAGTGTGCAAGGATTCATTGGGAGGGGCAAGAGTGAATATAAAATCGTGAATGGAGGGGCGCGTGAGCAGATTTCATTTGCCTTTGTGCGCTCTTAAACTCTATTAATACGTCATAGAAAAAAGAACTTGTTTTTATAGGGATGTTATATACCCTTGATACAAAGAACAAACAAGGAACAAAAATGGCACTGACTGAAATTTCAATCCGCGGAGCGCGAGAACATAATCTGAAAAACGTGGATGTTGATATTCCACGGGATCAATTGGTTGTGATTACGGGTTTGTCTGGCTCGGGAAAATCGTCTTTGGCGTTTGATACGATTTATGCCGAGGGGCAGCGTCGTTACGTGGAATCATTATCGGCCTATGCGCGGCAATTTTTAGAAATGATGCAAAAGCCAGATGTCGATAGCATCGAAGGATTGTCACCCGCAATATCAATTGAACAAAAAACAACGTCTAAAAACCCGCGTTCGATTGTTGGGACGGTGACTGAAATTTACGATTACATGCGCCTTTTATGGGCGCGCGTGGGTGTGCCATATTCACCGACAACGGGCTTGCCGATTGAAAGTCAAACTGTAACGCAAATGGTGGATCGTATTATGACGATGGAGGAGGGGAGCAAGCTTTATATCCTGGCGCCCATCGTTCGTGGTCGTAAAGGCGAATATAGGAAAGAGTTTAAACAATTTCAGGCTCAAGGGTTTCAACGGGTCAAAGTTGACGGTGAATTTTATGAAATTGACGAAATTCCCGATCTGAATAAAAAGATAAAACATGATATATCGATCGTTATTGAMSRYMTKRYRWKGRWRAMASACWTWSRMMAKCKYWKRRCAGAYWMSRWYSAWRMGKMWRWYMGTRWYGRYKAWSGKYWWKRSRWTSWKGAWKAYSCWGKMAWYGRTGACGAAACATTATTCAGTGAAAAATTTTCATGCCCTGTATCGGGGTTTACAATTGCCGAAATCGAACCGCGTTTGTTTTCATTTAACAGCCCTCATGGCGCATGCTCATCCTGTGATGGTTTGGGGGAATGCCATGATTTTGATATGAATCTTATTATCCCGGATCATAAAAAATCGTTAAAAGAGGGMGCGATCGCGCCGTGGTCAAAGGGCGCATGGGGCAGTTATTATGAACAGGCCTTAACAGCCGTTGCGAACCATTATGATTTTTCAATGACAACGAAATGGTCGTCTTTCACGGACAAACAACGCGATATTATTTTGAATGGTTCGGGAAAAGATAATATCGAAACGACCTTCGCGTCCGAGAAAAATACATGGACGAACCGAAAACCATTTGAAGGCGTGATCGGAAATTTAAAACGCCGCATGGTGGAAACAGATTCAAATCGCGTGCGCGAAGAATTGGCCGATTTTCAACAGGCAACGCCGTGTAAAACATGTGATGGATACCGTTTGAAGCAAGAGGCGATGGCGGTCAAAATTGACGGTCTTCAAATCGCGGAAGTGACGCAATTTTCAATCGAAAAGGCAAAAGAATGGTTTGCAACTGTTGATAAAACACTGACGAAACAGCACGTTCAAATCGCGGAAAAAATACTAAAAGAAATTAATGAACGCCTGACATTTTTGACGAATGTTGGGCTTGGGTATCTTTCCCTTGATCGACGTGCGGGAACATTGTCAGGTGGTGAAGCTCAACGTATTCGTCTTGCCTCGCAAATTGGATCTGGATTGACAGGTGTATTATATGTGTTGGATGAACCATCCATTGGTTTGCATCAACGCGATAACCACCGTTTGCTTGAAACTTTGAAACGTCTGCGTGATATCGGGAATACGGTTTTGGTGGTGGAACATGACGAAGATGCCATTCGCTCGGCCGACTATTTGATCGATATGGGGCCTGGCGCAGGTGTCCATGGCGGCGCAATTGTAGCCGAAGGAACACCTGACGAGGTCATGGCGAATACGAATTCTTTAACCGCCGATTATTTAACGGGGCGCAAACAAGTCGAAATTCCAAAAACACGCCGTAAGGGTAAAAAAGGTCAAAAAATATCGCTAAAAGGCGCAAGTGGAAACAACTTGAAAAATGTGAATGTTGATATTCCATTGGGCGTGATGACGTGTGTGTCTGGTGTGTCTGGATCGGGGAAATCGACCCTTATTCTTGATACGTTATACAAGGCGGCGGCGCGATCATTGATGAAAACCAAAGACCTGCCCATGCCTCATAAAGAAATAAAGGGTTTGGAACATATTGATAAAGTGATTGATATAGACCAATCACCGATCGGTCGAACGCCGCGATCAAACCCTGCCACATATACAGGCGCGTTTACGTATATGCGTGATTGGTACGCAGGTTTGCCCGAGGCGAAAATGCGCGGGTACGGCGCAGGGCGTTTTTCCTTTAATGTTAAAGGCGGGCGTTGTGAATCGTGCAAGGGCGACGGCCTGATTAAGATTGAAATGCATTTCTTACCCGATGTTTTCGTGACGTGCGAGGCGTGTAATGGAAAACGGTATAATCGCGAAACGTTGGAGGTGAAATTTAAAGGAAAATCGATCGCCGATGTTTTGGCAATGACGATCGAAGATGCGTTTGAATTTTTCAAGGCGGTGCCATCCATTCGAGTGAAAATGGAAACATTAATGCAGGTTGGCCTGGGTTATATTCAGGTCGGGCAACAAGCAACGACACTTTCCGGCGGTGAGGCACAGCGTGTAAAATTGGCAAAGGAATTGTCAAAACGATCGACAGGGCAAACCCTTTATATATTGGATGAACCCACAACCGGTTTACATTTCGAGGATGTGCGGAAATTATTAGAGGTCCTTCATGCGTTGGTGGAGCAGGGGAACAGCGTCGTGATTATTGAGCATAATTTAGAAGTGTTAAAAACGGCGGATTATTTGATTGATGTGGGGCCCGAGGGCGGCACAGGCGGTGGTCAAATCGTGGCGAAAGGAACCCCCGAGGACGTTGCAAAAACCAAAGGCAGTTTCACAGGCGAATATTTGGCCGCGCTGCTTAAAATACAGAAAAAATCAAAAAAAGCTGCATAAACGGCAAGGTTTGCATTGACACAAAGGAACCAATATGGTTTTATGGTGTCAGTTCTTTTTAAACTTAAGCGCAGTCGCCTTGCCTCCTTGTGTTTACCTTTGAAAAGGAGGAAAAACACATGAGCCCACACCGCCAATATTTCGCAGAGATGGACAAGCAATGGCTGTCCGATGTTATCACAGGTAAAGAAAACGCAGTAAAAGACGTGAATGGCGCGTTGGCCAGTGAGGTTATTTCCGACCTGTTTGTTTTAGGAAGCGGTGCCTTGACCATGAGCTTTGCAATCGCTTCGGCTTCTTTGGTTCCTTTGGCCTTGGCGCCCATGCCGCTTATACAATTGGCTTTGGCTTATAAAACAATCAAATCTCTTTACGATCAAAAAACAAAATTGGATAATGATTTGCATGTTTTACAGGCGATTTCGCATATTGATGAAGAAACACCTGAAAATATAACAGAGATGCTCCGCGATTATATTTCGATACATGCCGAGCCAGATCAGGATCAATCCTCCCATCGATTGGAAGTAAAAAAACTGTCGCCAGATGCTCTTATCGTTGTTCAAAAAAACTTTCGAAAGAAAAAAGAAGCCAAAACTTTCAAAGAAAAAGCAGGCAGTGCTTCAAAATTTTTAAAACAAGAATTTTCAAATGCCGCGCGGATGGTTGTGAAAACGGTTGCAAATCCTGTTTCTCTTTTTAGATCAATGCACGATTCAAGTCGTAATGTGGCGCGTATTTATGTTGATTGGAACGATGTTTCAAAAAATATAAAGGCCGATACGTTGCGCGAAACGTATAAACGAACGCTTAGTCAGGCTCATAAAGATCGAACGTATGATTCTATTCCTCAAAAAATGGGCGGGCTTTTTGAAAATGAAAGGAAAAACCAGCTTTATTACCTTCATCAACAACAAGCCTCATTACGGACAGTGTCCAAAATGCGTGTTGAAACATTGGGTGGCTTTTTGGCTTGTTCTGGGATTGTGGCCTTGGCTGTTTTGGGGGCATTAACCGCGCAAAATACATTGGCGGTTGCGGGGAATGTTTATACGGCGGTTGCATCCTTGCCGTCATTGAAAGTATTGGCGGATGAGATGGATAGTTTGTCAAAAACATCCCAAAAACACAGCCCGAAAGTTAACCGCGCGGCGGCCGAGTTTTTGGTTGGAATGCGGAGTGTTCAGGCGCCTTAACACCATATAATGTTAAGGTTTCTTCGATGGTGAATGTGTTTTAATTAAGGGGTGATCCAACGTTTTGGCCATGCATGTTTGATAGGTTTTGTATTCTTCTTTGCTACTTATATATGAATTGTTGGACAGCAGGTTGAATTTTAAAACCAGGGCATTGCCTCTATACAGCGTGTGTTCTTTTTTGTAGTTTTTTACCCCGTCACAGAGTGCCATCATGTCCCTGAGTTGTTCGTAATGGCGTTCACTCATCTTTTCCGAGAGATTTCTGGCCGCTAAGAATTTTCGTTTAGGGAAATCTTTTTTGCAAGAATTTAAGAGTATGGCTTTTGTTCTCTTGATGAAAGTCTTTGAGGATAAAGAATTAAGTGTTGAAGAGTTTTGTTCTAAGGCGTCACGGGCTGAAAATCTAGCGATTATTTCGAATGAGTAAGCGTTACAAAAGGCATTTTCGAGGGTTGTTCTTTCAAACATGAGTGTGCTTAATTTTTCGATTCTTTTGTCCAAAACAATTTTTTGCTTGGCACTCTTTTCTTTATTCTCTTTTTGAGTTTTTGCGTTTTCTTTGGCAAGAAGGGCGTTTTTTTCTTTTGTGATTTTATTTTTCGCGGCTGTTTGTTCGGCGTGTTTTGCCTCGTCAGCCGCTGTTTTGGCGTTCTCTATCTCTTGTTTTGCAACGTTGGCGGCCTCTATTTCTACGTCTTCGGCGCGTTGCGATTCGCGCTCGGTTCGTTCTGATTTCCAGATTTTTTCTTGTTGGATACGAAATTCATCGGAATTCGTCCATTCGGAATGGCTGTATCCTGCGCCAAAACCAATAGCACCAAAGAGCGCGCCTCCGACTAAGAGGCCACAGGCCCCTGAAARCATAGAAGTTAAAACAGGGCGCGCGWGGGCGGCCATYTCATGTTTATGTTTGATTTGTTGGGCAAGGCCATCGCGACCGGTGAAGAAAGGTTGTTTTTGTTTTTGCATTATGTTGACCCCTGTTTTTCTTTATGTAATTAAAGCGTCTGCCCGTATCTGTCAATATTTTTCGATGACTTTTATGTATTGAAAATAGACCCTCAATGATTGCTATCCTTATTCGAACACCATAAGATTTGTGGTGTTGAAATGAATATAGGAATTTAAAACAGATGAAGTTAACAATTTTTGGATCGGGTTATGTTGGTTTGGTGACGGGCGCGTGTTTGGCCGATGTCGGGCATGAGGTGATGTGCGTTGATTTGGATCAAGACAAAATTGACGGATTGAATCAAGGTGAGGTACCTATTTTTGAACCGCGTCTTGCCAATAAAATCAAAGAAAATTTATCCGAAGGCCGAATTTCATTCACAACGGATGCGGCCAAGGCAGTTGAGTTTGCAGACGTGATTTTTACGGCGGTTGGAACGCCCCCTGATGAAGATGGATCGGCGGATTTGTCGGCTGTTAAATCCGTGGCGCGCACCGTTGGCGAACTCATGACACGGCCAAAATTGGTCGTGACAAAATCAACCGTTCCCGTCGGAAGCGCGGACATTGTTAAAGGTGAAATTGAAGCAGCCTTAAAAAAACGTGGCGAGACTTTTGATTTTTATGTGGCCTCGAATCCTGAGTTTTTAAAAGAGGGCGCGGCGGTGTCGGACTTTGAAAAACCAGATCGTATTATTGTTGGAGAACTAAGGGGAGCTGAAGCTTTTAGTTTTTTACGTGCAATTAATACTGGTCACCCAGGCTCAATTTCAACTTTGCATGCTGATACTCCAGCCATGGCCATAGAACAGCTTAAGTTAATGGTTATGCAAGCTG
>NVSI01000012.1 GCA_002401195.1 Alphaproteobacteria bacterium | reverse complement strand
TGTGCCTTCTAAGTAATATTAAAAGATTGTGGCACTGTAAGCGCTGGTTTGTGAACGGGGGGAGCTGGAGACTAAGATGTGGAATTGAAAATTCTTGCTTTGAAAGGTTTGATTGATGTTAATAATTTCTCTTCTGTCGTTAAATATGTCTTTGGGGTGCATTTTGAGAGATTAAAATCCATCGCCTCCCCCTTTATCAACGGACGTGCCACGGTTAATAAAGGCGTGCGCCTGCGTGACGAAGACGGAACATTCCTTGTGACCTACAAAGAACTGGTTGATGGCGACCTTGTCGAAATTGAAAGCACGATCGAAAAACATGATTTTGACGCCCTTTACCCATCATGCAAAGACCATGTGAAAAAATGGCGATGGACCAAGGACATTGACGCCGACAAATGGTTTGTGGACTATTTAATCGAGCGTGAGCGACCCGGCGGACAGGTGTATTTCATACAGGCCGAGGTCGAAATGCCAGAAGGTCTTGAAAAACCGTCCTTCATTCCACCAGAAATCGAAAAAAATATACTCCACCATGTCGCCAGAAACGACGTGCGTTTCAACAATCGCAACTTATCAAATGTAAATGCGACAAAGGCTTTATACGCATCACTCTCACCGCAATAATTTATTGCGCTTTTCCCTTGACACTTTCCATGAAAACCGTATGATGCCCCGATATTTAATATAAGGACAAAATTATGTACGCAGTCGTAAAAACAGGTGGTCAACAATTTCGCGTCGCGAAAGGTGACAAACTCTCTATCCAAAAATTGGACGTCGAGGCAGGTAAATCAATCACTTTGGACGAAGTGTTAATGGTAAACGATGGCAAAACAGCCAAAGTTGGAACGCCATTGGTTTCCGGTGCAACCGTCACAGCAAAAGTCGTCGAACAGTATCGCGATAAAAAAGTTATTATCTTTAAAAAGAAACGTCGTCAAAATTATCGTCGTACAAAAGGTCACCGTCAACATTTGACATTGATCGAAATTACAGACATCAAGTCAGCATAATAATTTAAGAATACAAAGATTTAAGAGAGGAATTTAACATGGCACATAAAAAAGCAGGTGGATCAACCAGAAACGGTCGTGATTCGGCTGGTCGTCGCCTTGGCGTTAAAAAATACGGCGGAGAGCACGTATTAGCAGGAAACATCATCGTGCGTCAGCGCGGAACAAAGGTATGGCCTGGCGATAATATCGGCATGGGTAAAGACCACACATTGTTTGCAACAATCGAAGGTATTGTGAAATTCACAAAAGGCCGCTTGAACCGTTCATTCGTTTCAGTTCTTCCTGCCAACGATTAAGACATCAATTTTAAGAATTTGAAATTAAGGCGCTCTTTTGGGCGCCTTTTTTATATTCAGCGCCTGAGATTGCAGCAAACTCACTTGAATTTTTTTATTCTTATCGTGTAATGCGTCGATCTTTTGAACCAAGGGTTTCACCTTTTGTAAAACTGAATTCATTCTTGTTACACGTTTTAACAAATTAAAAAATACATGATTACCAATGGGCTTAACATGCTGCCTTTTTCCGCTTGACCATTTCGTGTACAAACCGTTTGTGTGGTAATGATCTGCGCCTTTTACAGGATCGTGGAACACACCATCAACTGCGATAACGCCATCCTTAGTTATGCGCTTCAATTTTCTAAACAACCTATCCTGCGCTCTTTTACCGTTTGCCTTTAAATTCGTGATTTTCTTATAATTAACATCCCCCCTATTCCACGTTGAATATTGATACTTCGCCTGGCAGCTCCCCGCTAATGTTTTCTTAAATTGAGCATGACTAACGCTATCATCCAAAATACGTGTCATCGTTCGGTTCAGGATCGTAAACGCCGAGGCACGGCGCCCCTTATCCCCCTCTCCGCGCACCTCTCCATAAAGAGTGCGCCCCATAACATCTATATCTCTGGCTGTAATCCGAAGTTGAACATAGTTTGGTTTCGCCTGACCGAGAAAATCTCCTCTTAGTTCCTTATAGACAGCCAGATTATAAGAATGAATGTTTTCATTTTTATTGGCTTCTTCAATTTTCTGCGTTGTGAATATATATCTTTTGGCCGCAACATCCGCCAATGCCTTCATCACGCGTGATTTGACACCCACAAGCTGCGTCCCTTTTGATTGAGCTGTTTTCGCAGATATGGCCTTTTTATAAATTAAACCAGACTCTAAATTCGCGTAAATATTTTTGTACGCATCAACGAAATTCAAGATGGCCTTTTGCGTCTTCGCCCCCATCCCGCCATCATCCTGACGTCCATATTCCCCATAACAATTCGTACGCATCAAAAGACGTTGCAATTCTCGAACACCTTTTTGCCCCCCCTTGCTTTTCGCGATCACATTTTCACCAGAATGAGCGAGAGGCGATATTTTACGCGCCAATAAATCAATAAGAGCCGCACCCTGCGTTCCCGAGTCATCATCCATAAAAACAGTGGCGAAATACTCTTGTTCTTGCTTTGATGGGGCACACACACCTAGTTCGCCCTTGCCGTTTGAATGATTAAAGGCAACGGCAGGCTTTTTTAGTTTACTTGTCTCTGCAACAGCCTGTTTTGGAACCTTTGGTGCCTCCACAGGTATATTTTTCGGAGCAACCGTCACAACTGGTTTTTCAGGCGTTTCCTTTTTCGCAATGGCCTTCTTTTCTTTTGGTGGAATAACAACAACAGGTGGAGACGAAAGCTTTGGCTGCTGCTCCACCACCTCTTTAACAGGTTCAATGGCTGGCGCTTTAGAAAAAGGCACGGACACGGTATCCAATATAGTTACCTTTGCCGCCGCCCCAGTGAAATGAATAACCTTCTCCCTCATCAGGTTCAATCCCGCATTCGGATTTGATGTTTTCTTCATGGGAATGGCGTGAATGTCCCTTAAAATGCCGCCTTGAATATCTCCGGCCGCACCAGACAAACCATCAGTCGTTGCCACCTTGGATTCATCAGCAAAGGACGGCGCGGACGCACCCATAGACAATGCCAATGCAGCCGCTCCAAATTTCAACCCTAATTTACCACGCATTATCATTGCGGAACCCCTGTTTTTATGGTTTATAAGCTCTGATATTAACAAACAATAATAGTTATGTAAAGAATTAATTGACTCCATGAAATTTTTAGACGAAGCAAAGATCTATCTTGAAAGCGGAAAAGGCGGACCTGGGTGCGTTTCCTTCCGCCGTGAAAAATGCGAACAGTACGGTGGCCCTAACGGTGGGGACGGCGGACGCGGTGGAGATGTGGTCGTTGAAGTCATCGAAGACACCAACACATTAATCGATTTTCGCTATCAACAACACTTCCGCGCGGGCGCCGGTGAAAACGGCAAAGGATCAGACCGCAGCGGCGCAAAAGGCGATCATTGCGTGATTAAAGTTCCCGTTGGAACCGTTATTTTGGGCGAAGACAAAGAAACAGAATTATTTGACTGTGTCACTGCGGGTGAAAAATTCGTTGTCCTGAAAGGCGGCGATGGCGGAAAAGGAAACGCGCATTACAAATCCTCTACCAACCAAGCGCCACGTAAATCAACACCAGGGTACCCTGGTGACGAGACATCCATGTGGCTTCGCCTCAAATTAATCGCTGATGTTGGATTGCTTGGCCTTCCGAACGCAGGAAAATCAACGTTCCTTTCTGTCGTCAGTAACGCAAAACCAAAAATCGCCGATTACCCATTTACAACGCTTCACCCCAACCTTGGCGTTGTTCAGGTTGATCAAGCGCGCGAATTTGTGATCGCGGACATACCAGGATTGATCGAAGGCGCATCCGATGGCCACGGCCTTGGAACACGATTCCTTGGACACGTAGAACGCTGTAGCGCCCTCCTCCACCTTGTGGATTGCACAATTGACGACCCCGTTGAAAGCTACAGAACAATTCGGAACGAATTAAAGAAGTACAAAACAGAACTTCACGATCGTACGGAAATTGTGGCATTGACCAAAATCGACAGTCTTGGTGATGAGCTGGCCGAAGATGTCCGCCAATCCTTTGAAAAAGAAACAGGAATTAAGACATTCCTCATTTCATCCATTGCAAAACAAGGGGTGACAGAACTCCTCCGTGAACTGACTCGTATTATTTTAGATGAAAAAACAAAAGATGACGACGTTGATTACAGTTTCAACCCTGTATAAATAATCACTTTAAACCCTTGGCGGGCGTGTTTGTTGTCGGTATCATGATGGAATGACACAAAAAAACACACCCAAAACAGTTTATTTAAAAGATTATACGCCCCCGTCCCACATGATAGAGGACGTGCATTTCACTTTTGAAATTTTCGAAGGACATACGATTGTCACACAAGCTGCGAAATATATTCGTTCTGCCACGAAAAAGACTGACTTAAAACTCAATCACGGCGACGATATCGAATTGCAATCCGTTACAATCAACGGCAAAGAAACAAAGACTTACAAACTCAATAAAGAGTTTTTAACTGTCCCTTGTTCTGGTGATGAATTTACACTTCAGATCGTGACGAAAATCACCCCTGAAAATAACACATCCCTGAATGGTCTTTATCGTTCTGGTGGGAATTACACAACACAGTGCGAGGCCGAAGGATTCCGCAACATTACATTCTGGATGGATCGTCCCGATGTCATGACAACATTCACTGTCCGGATCGAAGCCGACAAAAAATCATGTCCTGTTCTTCTTTCAAATGGGAACTGCATCGACCAAGGGGACCTTGATGGCGGACGCCATTTCACAACATGGCACGACCCTCATAAAAAACCATGTTACCTGTTTGCTCTTGTTGCAGGTGACCTCGTCATGACCGAAGATCATTTTAAAACAATGTCTGGACGGGATGTTGCCTTACGCATCTATACACGTGACGGTGATTTACCTCAGGTCACATTTGCCATGAAGGCGTTGATTGATTCCATGAAATGGGACGAGGAAGCCTATGGCCGCGAATACGATTTAGACATTTTCAACATCGTTGCCGTTAGTGATTTCAACATGGGAGCGATGGAGAACAAATCCCTGAACATTTTCAACACTGCCCTTATTTTGGCGCACCAAGACACCGCCACAGACGCGGACTTTTTGCGCGTTGAACGCGTCATTGGACACGAATATTTCCACAATTGGTCTGGAAATCGCGTGACATGCCGCGACTGGTTCCAACTCTCGCTTAAAGAAGGGTTCACCGTTTATCGTGAAAACCAATTTGGGCAGGCCATGAACGATAAAATCACTGAACGCATTGATGAAGTCAAACTGTTGCGTGACTTACAATTTTCCGAAGACGCATCCCCAATGGCGCACCCTATTCGTCCCGAAAGCTATATCGAGATCAATAATTTTTACACAATGACAGTGTACGAAAAAGGCGGCGAAGTGGTTCGTATGTACAACACCATCCTTGGGGACGAAACATACCGCGCCGCAACGGATTTATATTTTGATCGTCATGATGGGGAGGCCGCAACATGCGATGACTTCCTTAAATCCATGAAGGATATCAGCGCCAACAAACATATGGATCAATTTGCCCTGTGGTATTCACAAGCCGGAACCCCCGTTGTCACGGCCAAAAGCGCATATGACGCCAAAACAAAAACAGTCACAATATCCTTTGCTCAAAAAACATTCCCCACCGCAGGACAAAAGAACAAAAAACCATTGGTTATTCCAATTAAAACAGGATTAATCGGCGCAGACGGCACCGACATTGCCGAAGAAACATTAATCCTAACCAAGGAAAAACAGGACTTCACATTCAAGGATGTAAAAAAAGAACCAACCATTTCTTNTTTGCGTGAATTTTCTGCTCCCGTCATTTTAAAAACAGATCAAAGCTATCAAGATCGCTTGTTCCTTCTTCAAAACGATTCTGACGGTTTCAACCGTTGGGAAGCAGGTCAAACCATCATGAATGACTTGATCCAAGATGGCATTGACCATGGACATATAGAGGTTGATAACGATTATATTAAGATCATGCGCGAGATGATTACAACCTTGAAAAATTCAAATAAAGCTCTCCTTGTACGCATCCTTACCTTGCCCCAAGAAAGCGTGATTGCCCAATCACAAAAATCCATCAACCCTGATGAAATTTCAAAAGCATGCGCACAGCTGAAAAAAGCATTAAGCCACGCCCTTTCCGTTGAACTTGATGACTTATACGACCTGTGCAAAGCGGACGCTGAATTTTCGACTTCGCCAGAGGCCATGGCCAAACGCGCCATTCGCAACATCGTTTTGCAATATCAATTCGCAAGCGCCTCTCAAAAGGCTGTTAAAAATGCGTATGCACAATATCAAAACGCCATCACCATGACGGAACGCATTGGCGCCCTGTCTGTTTTGGTTGAAACGGATGAACCATCACGCGAACATGCCCTGACGCATTTTTATGWAACTTACAAAGACCACGAACTGGTTTTGAACAAATGGTTTACCTTACAGGCATGCGCCAATCGCCACGACACGCCCGCGCGCGTAAAGGCATTGATGAAACATAAAGACTTCACAATCTCAAATCCGAACCGCTTGCGCTCTCTCATTGGTGCCTTTGCCATGCGTAATCAGGCGTGTTTCCATGTTCTATCGGGTGAAGGATACAAATTATTGAGCGATATGGTGATTGAACTGAATGATAAAAACCCACAAATAGCCGCGCGCCTTTTAACGCCAATGCGCCAGTGGAAAAAATTCACTCCAGATCGCCAGAAATTAATGAAGGCCGAACTGAAACGCATCCTAGAACAAGATAACATCTCTCCGGATGTTTTTGAAATCGCAAGCAAATGCCTAGGCGCATAATTGCGGGTATTGACGAAGTCGGCCGCGGGCCGCTGGCAGGACCTGTTGTCGCCGCTTGCGTTCATGTACCCGACACAACACTTCCATGGCTTAAAGGCGTGACCGACAGCAAAAAACTAACCAAGAAAAAACGGGAAGAACTCTCCCCTCTGATCTTGGAGCATTGCATCTGTGCGATCGCTGAAACATCATCCCAAGAAATAGACCAAATAAACATCCTTCAGGCGACCTTCCGCGCGATGGAAAAATCCGCAACAGAATGCCCGATCGAAATTGATTTTATTTACGTTGACGGCAATAAAATCCCACCGCATTTACCCTGCCCCGCCGAAGCGATYRTAAMNGKGCGATAGTAAAGTCCTTGAAATTGGATGCGCGTCCATTATCGCCAAAGTTTACCGCGATCATTTAATGGAACAACTGGCGAACAAACACCCCCACTATGGGTGGGAGACAAATGCAGGCTACGGCACCAAAAAACATCTAGAGGGAATCAAAAATAACGGCGTAACGACTCATCACCGCCATTCTTTCGCGCCCGTTCGGAATCACGTGGAATCAGCATAAATTGTAAGATTATTTCTTTTTCTATTTTTATCTTGACCTTGGATTCGTTTTTCGAYTCTTATGATTCGCATGAAAGCAAAAACATCCGAACTCCCCCTCAATCAAATCCTTAAAGGCGACTGTATCGACGTCCTTAAAACTTTGCCCGACAACAGTGTCGACATGGTATTCGCAGACCCACCATATAACATGCAATTGGGTGGAGAGCTTCATCGGCCAGACCAAAGTAAAGTCGATGCCGTCACGGATCATTGGGATAAATTTGAAACAATGCGCGCCTATGACGAGCTTTCAAAAGCGTGGCTTCGCGAATGCCGCCGCGTTTTAAAAGAAGATGGCTCTTTATGRGTGATCGGAAGTTACCACAATATTTACCGCGTTGGCGCGACCTTAATGGATGAAGGCTACTGGATCCTCAATGACGTTGTTTGGCGCAAAAACAACCCTATGCCAAATTTTCGCGGTACGCGGCTTTGCAACGCTCATGAGACATTAATCTGGGCTGGAAAACACGAAAAATCAAAATACACATTTAATTATGATGCATTGAAAGAAATGAATGAAGGCCTGCAGATGCGCTCTGACTGGTTGATCCCTATTTGCAATGGTGGAGAGCGCCTCAAAGACGAAAACGGCAAGAAAGTTCACACGACCCAAAAACCAGAGGCCCTCCTCTATCGCGTGATTATGACGGCATCAAAACCCGGAGACGTGATCCTTGATCCATTTTTTGGCACAGGAACAACGGGCGCAGTCGCAAAAAAAATGGGCCGGAACTTCATCGGAATTGACCGCGAAGACAAATACATCGCCGCCGCTCAAAAACGCATCGACGCGATCGAAGTGGGCGACGCATCTGCCTTTAAAATCGAAACAAAAAAACAAGCGGAACGCATCCCGTTTGGAATGTTACTTGAACATGGCCTTCTTCAACCTGGGGCGGAACTCACATGCCCGAAAGGCAAGAACACAGCCAAGGTGAACTCTGACGGTACATTGGCTATTAACGACATTAAAGGATCTATCCACAAAGTCGGAGCGACACTGCAAAACGCGCCCAGCTGTAACGGGTGGACATACTGGCACACAACGGACAACGACACGGCCGCCCCGATTGATGAGCTTCGAAAAATTATGCGTGAAAAGGTTCAAGCCGCGCGCATGGCTGGCCGGTCAACGGAAAAATCTGTGGAGAATACAGTGCGCCATTAAAATTTGCCTTGAGAAAACCACAAAATATATATAAACATAAAACATGAACAAATTATTGCAAAACATGACAGCCGTTAAGACAAGCGGACAAAAATCACGTGTCACACTCGCGCGGCCCGCATTGCGCACCCGTCCCGTTGCTCAAAATGACAATAAAATTAAAATCGAAAAATAAGAATTTATAAAAAAGGATTTCTCGCGATCGCTCGACCTTGTTGAAAAGGCGTCTTGTGCCTTTTTCTAATGCGCGCCCTGTCCATCTCTTTGGATTCTAAAATGTCTTCATTATCGATTTCCTTGCTTATCGCTGCGAAAGTTCCAGCAGGATCAAGGAAAGTATCCACTTTCCCAAGAGCGTAACCAGAGGCAAACACAAACTTATCGCGTGCGGATTTAGCAAAAGCTTTTAAAGATACATTCTTCATTTCAGTTCCCTCTTAAAATCTTATAAAATCATAGCATCAAAATAACATTATGTCAATATTTAAAGTCAAGCATGTCAAACTTCGCGCAAAACATGTAATGACGGTTTGATGTTGTCATGTTTCATGATACAAAAAAACTCATGGCCCTTGATTTCCCACATATAGACCCTATTGCCTTTGAAATTGGCCCCATTATTATTCGCTGGTACGCGCTTGCTTATATCACTGGCTTTATTGGCGGCATTCAGGCGATCAAATATTACCTCGCTCAATATCCATCACAATTCATGACAAAAGATCACGCAGACAACCTTCTGACATGGCTTGTCATTGGCGTTATCCTTGGCGGTCGATTTGGATATGTTTTGTTTTATAATTTCGACTATTACGCCTCAAACCCCATCGAGGCCTTTAAGATTTGGCAAGGCGGCATGGCCTTTCACGGCGGGCTTATCGGTATTATCAGTGCCATGGCTTTATTCACATGGAAACACTCAATCCCTTTCCTTGCCCTGTGCGACCGTGTTGCCGTTGCGACCCCTATAGGCCTTTTCTTTGGCCGCATTGCCAATTTTATCAATGGCGAATTAGTCGGCCGCCCCACAGATGCACCATGGGGCATGATTTTCTCTGATGGCGATGTTGCACGTCACCCAAGCCAAATTTACCAAGCCCTAACCGAAGGTTGTATTCTTTTGGCTATATTGTTATTTGCGCAACGATATGAGTACATACGAAGTCGTTATGGAATCATTTCTGGTGCGTTTTTAATCGCGTATGCAAGCATGCGATTTATGGTTGAATACACGCGCGCACCCGACGCCCATATAGGCCTATTAAAATTAGGCTTGAGTATGGGGCAGTTTTTATGTATTCCTATGGCTTTAATAGGTTTGGGACTTATAATTTATGCAAGGGCAAAAGCCACAAAGGCTTGATCACTATATGCAAGACGCCTTATCGCGCTATTATGATAGCCGCGACCCCTTTGGCGCCGATGGCGATTTTATAACAGCACCAGAGATATCTCAACTTTTTGGCGAAGTCATTGGCATTTGGGCCTTTCAAAAATGGGAAGCCATGAACAGCCCTGAAAATTTCAACTTGGTTGAAATTGGCCCCGGTCGCGGAACGCTTATGGCTGATTTTTTACGAGGGACCGAAAATTTTGAATCCTTTCGCGCGGCCGCAAATATTCACCTTGTCGAAACAAGCACAACATTAAAAGCCAAACAGGAAGATACGCTCAAAGATTTTGACGTTAACTGGCACGACTCATTAGCCGAGATTGACACATCCCTGCCCTGCATCATTATTGCGAACGAATTTTTTGACGCGCTGCCCGTTCGACAGTTCAAATATGAAGGCCAAAAATGGCTGGAACACCATATCAAGGACTCTCAAACTGTGTGGGAACCCGCCAATGACACTCCCATCAAAGACACGTTACGCGGCGCTGATAATGGCGCACATTTCGAATATTCAAAGGATCAATCCGAATACGCATCCCTCATGAACACATACACGGGCGCGATGCTTATCATCGATTACGGTTATTTCAAATCATCCTATGGAGACAGCCTCCAAGCCCTCCATAAACATGAACCATGCGCGATCACAGATCATTTTGGGGATGCAGACATCACAACTCATGTCGATTTTGAATGGCTCGCCACGCATTTCAAAAAAAGTAAAATCCATTTTAGCACTCAAGCCAACTTCCTGCGTCGCAATGGGATTGATATTCGTTATCATATGTTAGGCCGAAACAAGATGGGCTCTGGATACAACCGCCTCATGGATAATGATAAAATGGGCAACTTATTTAAAGTGATGGAAGTCGAGAAGTTTTAAAAGGCTCGCGCCCTCACCTTAACGTCTTCCGCCCAATTGAAATGCATTATGCACGGCGTTAATCGCCCTGTCGCATTTACTCTCATCGACCAGAGCCGATATTTTTATATCCGACGTCGTGACCACACGAACGTTGATTCTCTCATCCGCTAATGCGCCAAAAAACGCTGCGGCAACGCCCGAATTTGAAACCATCCCAGCGCCAACGGCTGAAATTTTTGCAACATCTCGATCAACAGAGACATCATTAAAATCTATCTTTGATAAAATTTTAACGGCGTTATCCGCATCCCCTTTTGGCAAGGTGAATGTCWCGCTTGTTTCCCCATCCTTTGCGCGTGGCTGCGAAATCATATCTAAATTAATATCTTCATTGCTCATCGCGCGTGTGATTGATGCAAGTTCACCAAAGACATCTTTTACACTATGCACTGTGACCTGCGCATCATTTAATGAATGGGACACACCTGTTACGACAGCGCCCTCTAGTCCTGTATTATCTTTCATAATCATTGTTCCTTTTAAATCTGAACCAACATGGTTTTCCATTGATGATAAAACCTGTAGCGGAATATTTTCTTTCATCGCCAATTCGACACAGCGCGCATGAAGGACTTTTGTTCCCAAGCCAGCCATTTCTAAAACTTCACTAAAACGCGCCGTTTTAATTTTCTTTGCATTTTTAACAATACGCGGGTCAGCCGTATAAACGCCATCTACATCGGTATAAATATCACATCGGTGGGCCTTTAACGTCGCGGCCAAAGCCACAGCCGTGGTATCAGACCCACCGCGCCCCAATGTGGTGATACGACCCGAAGACGTCACGCCTTGAAACCCCGCAACAACGGCAACCTCGCCCGCATCGATTAAGTCCTTAAACCCTTCGGAGGGAATATCCAAAATCCGCGAGCGGCCATAGGAAGAATCACACATGATCGGAACTTGGTCTCCGCGCCACGACCGCGCACGCACGCCCAACCCTTGTAACAATCCCGCAAGCAAGCCTGATGTCACAATCTCCCCTGCTGATACAACGTTGCTGTATTCAGGATCAGAATCAGACAAACCCAAATCATCACAGTTTTTAATGAGGTCATTTGTAACGCCACTCATCGCGGATACAACGACACATACGACATAGCCATTATCGACCTCTGCCTGCACCTTTTTCGCGACCACGCGGATGCGATCCGTATCCGCGACAGATGTACCGCCAAATTTCATGACAAGGCGTTTTTTATTGTGTATGTTTTGTTCCATGAGCAACATCAATCAAAAAGAATTAGATAACTTTGAAAATATGGCAAACGAGTGGTGGGATGTCAATGGATCATTGAAGCCGTTACATAAATTAAACCCCACGCGCATGGCCTATATCAAACAACAAATTTGCGCCCACTACGATCGTGATTTTAACGACTTCACTGCGTTAAAAGACCTTAACATCCTTGATATTGGATGCGGCGGCGGTCTTGTGTGTGAACCCCTCTCCCGCCTTGGCGCCAATGTCACTGGCATTGACGCCGGCGAAAAGGCCATTGAGATCGCAAAAGAACATGCAACAGAATCCAATATAGACATCACATACATATGCGAAACATCGGACATGCATGACAAACAATATGACGTTGTTTTAGCGCTTGAAATTATTGAACATGTCGACAATGTCGAAGAGTTCGTACAAAGCGTTTTAAAATGCGTTAAACCTGATGGGCTTGTTATTTTTTCAACGCTCAACCGCACGCAAAAATCATTCGCCCTTGGTATTGTTGCCGCTGAATACTTGCTACGCTGGGTTCCGCGCGGGACTCATGATTGGAAAAAATTCATCAAACCATCTGAATTGGCAAAATATCTTAAAATTTCGGATATTGAACCGCATGACATTACGGGCCTCACTTACAATCCTTTGATTGATCGTTTTTCATTATCCCAAAAGGACATGGACGTGAATTATTTCATGAGCGCGATCGTCAAAAAATAACACTATTCGTGTTCACCAGACTCGCCTATAATCATCACTATGAATTCAATTTTTTTTACACTCATGCTCATTGCAATGGGCCTTACATTAATCGCCTTAACCGCAGGTATTATCCTGATGGGTAAAGGTGGAGAGGCCAACATTGCCTATGGCAATAAATTAATGCGCGCGCGGGTTATCCTTCAAGGGGTCGCTATTGCTTGCTTTGCATTGGTTATTTTAACAACTTCGTAATCATTATTCTTTAAGGTAGAAACCATGAAAATACTTGTCCCTGTAAAACGCGTTATTGATCACAATGTGAAAGTCCGCGTAAAATCTGATAACACAGGCGTTGAACTTGCCAATGTTAAAATGTCGATGAACCCTTTTGATGAAATTGCGATCGAGGAAGCCACAAAATTAAAAGAGGCCGGAACTGCGACCGAAGTCATCGCCGTGTCCGTTGGTCCGTCCCAATGCCAAGAAACTTTGCGTACAGCAATGGCCATTGGCGCCGACCGTGGAATTTTAATTGAAACAGATGACGTTGTTGAACCTTTGGCCGTGGCCAAACTTTTGAAAGCCGTCGTGACACAAGAAAAACCAGATCTTGTGATCATGGGAAAACAGGCGATCGACGACGATTCAAATCAAACAGGGCAAATGCTGGCACAGCTCCTTGGTTGGGGACAAGCGACATTCGCATCCAAAATTGAAATTAACGGCACCAAGGCAAAGGTAACGCGCGAAATTGACGGTGGGTTGGAAACTTTATCCGTTTCGACACCTGCAATTATAACAACGGACCTTCGTTTGAATGAGCCGCGTTATGCATCCCTTCCCAATATTATGAAGGCCAAGAAAAAACCATTGGAGACAAAATCTCCATCCGATTACGGCGTTGATATCTCCGCGCGTACAGAAACTTTGAAAGTNGAAGAGCCATCAAAACGCGAATCTGGCGAAATTGTCGCCGATGTTGCGACCCTTATCGAAAAACTTAAAAATGAAGCAAAGGTCATATAAACCATGAGTATTCTTATCCTTGCCGAACATGATAATCAGTCCATAAAGGACGCAACTCTTTCAACAATCAGCGCCGCACAAAAAATTGGCGGAGACGTTACCGTTTTAATCGCTGGTGAAAATTGTGATGGCGCGGCTCAGGCCGCATCTCAAATCGATGGTGTTTCATCCGTTTTAAAGGCTGATGATGCCTCTCTCTCCTATGCTTTGGCTGAAAATATTGCACCGCTTGTGATTTCCGCCGTCAAAGACAAGGGCTTCACCGCCGTTCTTGCACCTGGTACGACATTTGGAAAAAATATCTTGCCGCGCATCGCCGCAGCATTGGACGTTCAACAATTAACCGATATTATCTCTGTTGAAAGTGCGGATACATTTAAACGCCCCATTTATGGTGGACAAGCCATCGCAACGGTCAAAAGCAATGATCCAATCAAATTAATGACCGTACGCGCAACCGCATTTGACAAGGCCGCGCCAACAGGTGGCTCCGCATCGATTGAAGAGTTAACAGCATCCAATGACAGCGGATTATCATCCTTCGTTGGACAGGAGCTCTCCAAATCTGAACGCCCTGAACTCACCTCAGCCAAGATTGTTGTCTCTGGTGGCCGCGGTGTTGGATCAAGCGAAGATTTTGCACTTATCGAGGCCTTGGCAGACAAACTCGGCGCCGCCGTTGGTGCCTCACGCGCGGCGGTTGACGCCGGGTTCGTTCCGAATGATTATCAAGTCGGGCAAACGGGTAAAGTCGTGGCCCCCGATCTTTATATTGCCGTTGGGATTTCAGGCGCCATTCAACATTTGGCAGGAATGAAGGATTCAAAAGTCATCGTTGCGATTAACAAAGACGAAGACGCCCCCATTTTCCAAGTTGCAGATTATGGATTGGTTGCCGATTTATTTGATGCGGTCCCTGAATTAACTGAAAAACTGTAAATAATCGCTCCATTGGGCATGGATTAACATTATCGAATTAAGCTTTCAACAAACGCTATCGCGTCTGGGCTTCCCCWATCTGCATCCCCTTCAAACACTGAAAACGCCTGACCATTGGGCGCCAAAACATATGTTGTGGGCAGCCCCTTCAGGGATAAAGATCGCATAACGGCGCCATCCGCATCATAATAGCCAGAGACAGCGCCAAAAGATTTAGTCTTCATAAATTGCCGCAATTTTTCACCGTTCATATTACGATCAAGGGAGACAGCCACAACGTGCACGCCCTGCCCGCCTATTTKATCCTGCAAGCCTTGCAATGATGGCATTTCAACCAAACATGGCGGACACCACGTTGCCCAAAAATTCAAAACCACCCATTGGCCTCTAAAATCAGCCAAGCTCACATCCTTATCAAATGCCGTTTTGAAGGTAAAGTCCGGAAAGCCTTGCGCCGTATCAAAAACCGTCATCGCATCCGCCATACGCCCCTTTAAAACAGGTATGAGCGGGGCGGGCGATATCTTTTCCTCTCGTACAACTGAAAACTGCAACAACGCAAAAGTCACAATCAGCAAAACGCCATTAAAAATAAACAGTGTCTTCATTGATCTTTTTTGTTTTGTCATGCGTGTTCTTTGATTACAGTCTTGGGTATGCGTTTATTTATGATTTTGACATGTTTGATAATTTTAACGGCCTGCGGTGTTAAGCCAACTCAGCCATTAGCACCCGAGGACGCAACAAGACAGCATTTCCCGCAAAGCTATCCTGCGCCTTAAATTTTTCTAATGATTCTCACCGTCGTCTTCAACTTTTGTTTCCACGTGATGGGCGTCTTCTTCATGTCCATCAGCTTCATCTTCAGAATCAATCAAGAATCTTACGTTTAAATCCGTGACATTCCAATCGTCACCCGTGACTTCATGGCTGAACGTTAAGGACTCTCCAGCAGAAAGAATTGTTTTCGACGGTAAGATAACAACGCTATCGCCTTCGACATCTTCGTATAATAATGTGATTTGAATTTTAGGAACGCCGCGGTCTTCATTCATGCTATTCACGATCTCGCCTGAAATTTTCAGGACTTCGCCTTCACGAGTGAGCGCCGCATCATGAAAGGCCAACCCTTGCCCGATGACTAAATGCGATGACATCATTTGAATGACGGCAAAAATGATTAAAACAATCGACAAACCAATCGCAAATGGTTTCACTCCGTCTATAATCTCACTTTTTACCCATGCGATGATTGTTGCCGCTTTCATAGATTCTTTTGATCCGTTTTGCGTTTCGCGAATAATTTCAGGCCCTGAAGAATTATCCGCAACCTTTTCCTCAACTGGCAATTGATGCCATTCATGCTTACATTTCGCACAGCGAACCTTTCGCCCCTCTGCCGTGATAGCATTATCAGGAACGGAAAATTTCGTTTCACATTGTGGACAGGTTAAAATCATATGACCCTATTTGCGATTTCTTTCGCTATTATAGTGCCATGCATCCCGCCAACAAGAAAGAGTGATCATGCGCCCATCCACGATTTTATTTATGGCCTTCTTAAGCCTTATCACACCTGCATCCGCAAAAGAGACATGCTCGATCGATAATCACGCCTGCATTTTCACCATGATTGAAACAGAGGCAGACACAATGACGGAAAGCCGTTGGCGTAATCAAGCCTATCGCGACTTGGCCGTCAGCAAGGCCATGGATGGGCATTACGACGCATCCGTCGCGCTTATTTCAAAGATCGACAATTCAGATACTCAAGCCATGACCGTCCGCGCCATTGGTATGGCCGTTGCCTTGCATAAAGAATTGGACGTCGAAACCTATCGCAGTATTTTTAAAAAACTTGATGTAAAGGCCGCAACGATCAAAGATTCAGGCGCCAAAGACATCGCCTATACTTATATCGCCATGGCTCAGGCGTTTGCTGGCCTTGATAACGACGCGACAAAAACAACCGACAATATGGTTAACCCCGCCCTGAAACACAAAGCATTCGGAGAGACAGCCGAAATTCAGGCCGAACGCGGAGACTTCACACAAGCGATGAAAAGCATCAATGCGATTGATTCAACAGCCTTTAAAAACAAAGCGCTCAGCATTATTTCATCCATTTTCGTGAAACGCGGTGAATATCATTACGCCCTTCAAACGGCACAAATGATTACAAATTCATCCAAAAAAGCGCGCGCATTACAAAAAATACTCAACACGCATCAAGGGTTAAATAAAAAGAAATGATCAAGCTTTCTCATATTGGGCTTCGCTATGATGGCGGGCCAGAGGTTTTGACCGACATCTCCCTTACTCTTGAGCAAGGGTCATTTCATTATTTAAGTGGAGAAAGCGGATCGGGAAAAACATCTCTCATGCGTCTTTTATCCATCGCGAAATTACCTTCTCGGGGGGACGTCACCATGTTTGGAGAGGATGTTATATCCTTAACACGCATTAATCGCGCGCACCTGCGCCAACAAATCGGAGTCATTTTTCAAGATTTCCGCCTTTTATCGCATTTGTCGCTTTATGACAATATTGCCCTGCCGCTCCGCCTTTCAAACCATCCTGAACATAAAATAAAATCGGCAGTCAAAGACATCGCCAATTGGATTGGCCTTGGTGATTACCTAAAAACAAAACCCCTGTTCCTCTCTGGTGGGCAACAGCAACGAGCCGCAATTGCGCGTGCCGTCATTACAAAACCAAAATTCCTTTTGGCCGATGAACCAACGGGAAATTTGGACGATGACATGGGTCAAAAAATCATGGTTCTGTTTGAAGAATTGAATAAATCGGGAACGTCCGTTGTTTTGGCCACCCACAATAAAATTTTGATGAAGACATTTAAGCACCCTGTTTTAACTTTAAAAAATGGAGAGTTAGTGAAATGAGCATTTCAACACAAACTCTTTTACCATCTGTGTCCTTTCGTCATATCGGGATCATGGTTTTTTTGATGAGTATTCTTATGGCCTCGGCTGCGTTTGGTTTTGTCTCCGTCTCCCATATTGTCAAAGGATGGCTCAACGACACGCAAGATATTCTCAGCCTTGAAATTCCTGTTTTTAATGAAGAAACAAAAACAATTTTTACAAATCCAGAAAAA
>NVSI01000011.1 GCA_002401195.1 Alphaproteobacteria bacterium | reverse complement strand
AAATAGCCTACAGCTTGATCTCAATATTATTGAGCCATGCGGTTTTCCGTGGAAAGAAAAAGAATTTCGTCGTATTGGGATGGATTACATTGACCTTGTCACCGTGCATCGCCATACATCATGGTCGAAATTTCAAGAAAGCCACGGCGGGCGGGTGATATTGATGACAACGCGGGGAAGTATCCCCTATACGGATTTTGAATTTCAAGATGGCGATACATTATTGGCCGGTCGCGAAAGCGTTGGCGTGCCGGATGATGTGCATAAAATCGCGGATGCAGGAGTTTTGATTCCGATGCAAGGAAAGGCGCGATCCATGAACGTGATTAATGCCTGCTCCATGATAACGGGGGAGGCGTTAAGGCAATTAAATCTTTAGGGCTGCGAATTTGTTGAGGCGTTTTTGAATGGCAGTTTCCCTGTGTTTCGCGGCTGTTGATAGAGGGGTGATTTCGTTTTTTTCTTCGAGGGACGTTTTGCGTGCGGGTGATATGCATGGAAACGCATTGCCGTTTACATCAACAGTATCAGGCCAGTTTGGCCATGTGCCGTCTGTGGGCCAGGTAATTTTTAAATGATTATTTTTACAATTTTTTGTGTAAAGGCCCGCCCATGTCGCAATAAAATCTACATCATCTTGAGTCAGGTCAAATATATCCGGCAAGGCGCGTTCGATATGTTTCATGTCAGGATGGTTAATAACATCGGCAGGGTGCTGTTCACTTTTTATCATGGCAGGAACAATCGTGGAAAAAGAGATGCCTTCGCGTCTGACGGCTTGGTTGAAATCAAGTTGGCAATATTGTGTCGTGGTGGGATTGAAAATGATACTTTGCGCGCGCCGCGCTATTATATCAGGGATAAACTGGAGTCTTAGTTTTTCCAGCGGGTCGCTCCATGTGTTAAATGACCTAAGGTCGTTAGTTGCAAAACATCAAACCCAATTAATTTATTGTGCTTATCAAAATACTGTCCCCAAATGAGTGTAGGGCGATGTTTTGATGTGCCGTCATTATGTGGAAAATTACAAATTATTATTTCACCGATTTGATATGATTTATCTTTGAGCACATCCGCGTCGAAGCTCTTGTATTTTTCGACAAGTTCTCTATTTCGTGTAATCATTTTTTATGCCTTGCGTAACTTTTGTCATATTTTTATATTTTGTGGATGGATAAATCAAGTTAAATGTTGTTTTTGATGGGGAGATTTGTAGGGCGCCCTTCTTTGAAATTGATTTTTGTCATTTACATCGCTGTCTTTTTTGTTTTAATGCGCAGGCATTGTTACACAAGGAATAGAGTTATGCCGACTGACCAAAATCAAAGAGAGAAGGCTCAAAAATGGTTTCGTGAATTGCGTGATCAAATTTGCGCAGAATTTGAAAAAATCGAAATGGAATTGTCGGGTACTGAATTTTCAGATGATCCCGCGGGCATTTTTACGCAAAAAGCATGGGATCGTGATACGGATGACGGCGCCCATGGCGGCGGCGGCGTGATGTCCGTGATGAAGGGACGCGTGTTTGAAAAGGTGGGCGTGAATATTTCAACCGTTCACGGAAAATTTTCAGATGAGTTTTCAAAAAAAATACCAGGAGCTGACGATAATAACGGTCAGTTTTGGGCCGCAGGAATTTCATTGGTCGCCCATATGCGAAGCCCGCATGTCCCGCCCGTTCATATGAACACGCGTATGATTGTGACATCAAAACAATGGTTTGGTGGCGGTGCGGATTTAAATCCGATTTTTGAAAATGATCAAGATAGCGCAGAATTTCACGGGGCGTGGAAGGCATGCTGCGATCGTCATGATCCTGAATATTATTCAAAGTTCAAAGGTTGGGCCGATGAGTATTTCTTTATTAAACACCGGAATGAAGCGCGCGGCATTGGCGGTATTTTTTACGATAATATCAATAGTGGAGATTGGGATTCTGATTTTGATTTCACAAAAGATGTCGGAAAAACTTTTCTTGATCTCTATCCAACGCTTGTCCGTCGTCATATGAACAAGGCGTGGACGAAAGAGGAGCGCGAAGCGCAACTGATTAAGCGCGGTCGTTATGTTGAGTTTAATTTGGTCTATGATCGCGGCACAACTTTTGGCTTAAAGACGGGCGGGAATACAGAGGCAATTTTGATGTCACTGCCGCCAGAGGTAAAGTGGGCATAGTTAAAGTTGATCAAGGATATCAAGTCGTTTTGATTTAAAATCACTTTCGATCCACATGTTTTCGGCGCGCTTTAAATGGGTTCCAACCTCGCGCCCTTCGCCGATTTTTAAGTGATCCATAATGTCCGTGGCCGTCACGGGAAGGATTGGAACGGGCACGTTCATTGCGTCACTGAGTGTCATGTCGGAAATATCACGCCCTTCGGATTTAAGGGAGAGAAGGCCTTGTAGGGCAACGTCACGATCAAATCTGTACAAAGACAATTTTATATTGGCGTCCCACGAGGTTTTGAATTGATCTAACAAGTCAAAAAACTTTAATATTCTTTTGTTTTTAATAAGTTTTTTGTCTATTTTAACCTGGCTGTATCGAGTGTTTGAATCCTGTGCGTTCAGCTGCTCTTGAGCTTCTATAAGGTTTGAAAGCTGTTGAATATAGGATTCCTCAAGGTTAAAAATACCGGCGTCATGCATGGCAAAAAAGGCCTTGTCTGCATTTTTATCGCTGAGTATTTTAAAAATTTCATCCTCGATGCGTTCGTCGGAGAGGGCTCCCATCCCATTCTTTAATGATTTACAGGCCGCAAAAGATTCATCGTGAATATCGTCATTATTATAGCGCGCATAAAATCGAAAAAACCGTAAAATGCGTAAATAATCTTCTTTTATGCGTTTTTCTGGATTTCCGATAAAGCGAACGCGTTTGTTTTGAATGTCATCTATTCCTGTTTCAAGAGGATCGTAAATGCTCCCGTCGATATCGGCGTAAAGCGCATTTATTGTGAAATCACGCCGCGCGGCATCTTCGTTCCAATTATCGGAAAAAATAACATCCGCGTGGCGACCGTCTGTATTGTGATCACCGCGCAAGGTGGTGATTTCGTAATGCGTTTTATTTATCACGGCCGTGACTGTTCCGTATTCTATCCCTGTGGGAATGGCCTTTATATATTTCTCGTTCAGGCGTTCAATCACAATATTGGGCGTCAATACACACGCGATATCAATGTCTTTTATATCGTGCCCCATTAAATGATTGCGGATGCATCCGCCAACAAGCCGAGCGTTCAATCCATCAGAGTTCAAGACACCCATAAGGGTTACAAGGTCAGGATCACGCATCCATGGTGGCGGTGTAATTGTAAGGGCAGCCTTCATGGTTTATTCACCGCAATGCCATGTTTTATACCGTCGATGGTTAAGGTCAGTTCACCCGACAATTCATCATATCCATTTTGTTCCAAAGCCATGTTGATTAACTTTTCACGGGCAGATCGATTAAGGCGCGCCATCACATTATTGTGAACGTGAATATAGGGTAAGCCGTTATCGGGACGACACAATATGATGTTGTCGGCGTTGGCCGTGGCGATGTGACCTAAATTGGTGGAAAGGGTGAATGTACCATTATGGATCTCAAAATCCGTGATGATGTAGGGAACGTCTTCGACATTGATCCGCCCTTGTTCAACAGGAGTGATCAGCCAGTAATCATTCGATTTTGTGTCGTAATGAAGGACAGTTGAGAATAATTTAGCGATTTTGTCCCGCCCAATGGGGGATTCACGATGATACCATTGACCGTTACGATCAATACGAATGTCGAATTGTTCCTCGGGTGCGTTTTTGCGAAAAAAATTACTGTCCATGGCCGTTATTATACGGGGAAATGGAAATAAATTTAAGCCTTAAGAGTCTGTATTTTAGCCACAAGATCATATTTATGCGCCAAAATCGCAGCCTTCGTTCGATTGTCGGCTCCAATTTTTTTACAAATACCGCTCACGTGAAGTTTTATGGTCGCGACTTGTAAGTGGAGAGCATTGGCGATTTCTTTGTTTGATAACCCTTGGGCAAGATATTGGATAACATCTTGTTCTCGAGGTGTGAGGGCATCTAAAATTTTTGACTGTTGTTTTTTCATTTGTTTATCATTGTTGGGGCGGGTGTTGTCATCATCGTAATAGGACGGCATGATTTGGGAGCCATAATTTTTTAACGGAACAAATCGTTCACCATCAAGGACGATTTCAATGGCTTTGACCAATGTTTTTCCATTTAATGTTTTTGGAAAATAGGAACACGCGCCAATGGATAATGCCTCGTGGACGGTTTCTTCTTCGATAACACCAGAAATAATAGATATTTTTTGATCTGGAAAATTTTGGACAAGAGCCTTGAGTCCGTTGAGGTTGTTCATGCCCGGCATACGAAAGTCGAGAAGGACAAGATCAAATTTTTCAGGATTTCCCTTCAAAAGATCAAAGGCCTCATTAAAATTAGAAACTTGGCTTAAAATCCAATCTGGTTTAAGCGCGCTTATAAATTGTTGAAGCGCATCTCTAAAGAGGACATGGTCATCAGCAAGTAGAATGTTCATAAAAGACACCTTTAAAGTAGTGATTATCACCACAATGTAGCAGAGTTCGCTGTGGGGTTAAAATTCTTTTGAAGAACTATACTTATGTATGGGGTTATTTGATGAGCCGAGCATAGACATTGAGGGCCTCGGTTACGCGCTGAACATAGTTTCTTGTCTCGTAAACGGGGATGCCTTCGATCCAGTCGACTTCATCGATGTTTTTATCGCGCGGATCTCCAAATTCTTTGACCCATCGGCTTACGCGCCCTGGGCCTGCGTTATAGGATGCGATGGCAAGCGTGCGGTTGCCGTCCCACTTATCCAACATCTGTTTTAAATATTGCGCGCCAAGGGTCATGTTATAAGCGGCATCGCTTTTGAGGCGGGCTTTTGAATAAGGAAGGCCGATTTTTCCTGCGGTTTCACGCGCGGTTGGTGGCATAAGTTGCATGAGGCCGCGTGCGCCAGCGTGGCTTTGTGCATATTGGTCGAATGCGCTTTCTTGGCGAATAATTCCATGAATAAAGGCGGGGTGAAGGGCATATTTTTTTGTCTTTGCCTCTTTTAACACAGGGAAAAGATAATGAGGAAGGACATAGCCTTTTCTTTCGGCCTTTTTTGCGATTTTTACCGCAACGTCATTCATATTGAGGGAGCTGGCGAGTTCTGTCACAAGATTAAAATTGAGGCCTGATGTAATTGTTTTTGCATAGGTGTGAAAGAATTTTTTCGCGTCTTTGCGTTGCCCAGCCCGATGGAGGAGGAGGGCTGCGGAAATCATTGTATTTGATTTAAATGCCGCGCGAGCAGCGGAGGTTATTTTAATCGGTGTTGGATTGATAAGACCAAGAGGCAAGTTAATACGCGCGGCGGCCATTTGGCCGTAATATGTTGTCTGGTAACGTGCGGCGACCTGAAACCATTGCATGGCGATTTCAGAATGTTTCAAGGATTCAGAGGCAAGTCCCGCCCAATACGCACCGCGTGCGCGGCTGATGGGGCTTTCGACATTGTTAAACAGGCGTTCAAAATGTTCAAAGGCCTCCCATGGTTTTCCGATTTTGCGCAATGCAATCCATCCAGAAACAAATTCAGCTTGCGCCAGGGGGAAACCGTCTTTTTGTCTGTGGTCGCGCACCAATTGATACGCGCTGCCCCATTTATTATCTTCCATCAGGCGGCGCGCCAAAATATGGCGTTCTTTCCACCAWKCMTWSTGGTCGGATATTCGGTTATGGGCGGGCGCACGACGTAAAATATCAATCGCGCCCGTGTCATGGTCGTTTTTTCGACGCCATTGAAGGCGCGCCAATTGAAGGGCTTCGTTATTTTTAAGGGATGACGGAATGGCCGCGACCAATTGATTAACGTTGGATTTTCCTTCAATCAAGGCGATTTGAGCCTCGATCAATGGAGGGTATCCTTTACCAAGGCGTTTGGCCAGTTCACGCGCTGCGGTGTAATGTTTCCCCTGAATAATGTGACGCAGGCGGCGTTCATGGTCTTGGGATCCCAAATATTGGCCGTATTTAGAAAGAAGTTCTGTTTGTTCATGCGGTGCAAGCGATGCCTTTGTCCACCAGTTTTTCAATGTAGAAAGAGCCTTTGATGTCTTTCCCGTGGATATGAGCGCGCCAAGATAATGGATCATGCCTTGTCCAGTAACGGGTGGGTTTGCATTGAAAAATCGAATGAGTTCAGCCGAAGGAATGGATGCAGAAATGCGGCCTTCTGCCTTTTTTTGAATTGTTTTTATGCGGGGCCATTTTTTGTGATTGCGTATGAATTTCTCGGCGGCGCGAAAGTTGGCAGTGTCCGAAAGTTGTAATTTATACCATTGAACCAGGTCACGCCCGAGGAGAGAGCTTGCCGTTGAGGTGTATTTTTTTTGCGCGGCTGATTTGATTGCCGACACGTCACTCGCATGTGAGTGCGGCGCGGCGGTGATTAAAAACAACAGGGCAAAAGCAATAAAACGCATGGGGGAACACTAAACCGAGTTTGGGGCGGTTTAAAGGTTTAACTTGAAGGAAACCCCAAGAAAATGCATGATGCGTGTCTGATGGCTAAGAACGACAAATCAAATTCAGGAATGCTGACAAAGAACGCGACGATTGCGCATAATCGCCGCGTTAAATTTGATTATGAATTACTTGATATTTTCGATGCAGGAATTGTCTTGGTCGGGAGTGAGGTTAAATCTTTGCGTCAGGGGAAAGTGAGCATTAACGAGGCTTATGTCCGCGAACAAAATGACGAAATTTTCCTTGTGAATGCGAATATTGAGGAATACTCAAAGGCCAAAGGCTATTTCAAACATGAAACGGCGCGACCGCGGAAATTACTCCTCAATCGGAAAGAAATTAACAAACTTTTGGGTGGCGTTCGTAAAAACGCGCTGACGATGGTTCCGATTAAGCTTTATTTTGATGCACAAGGGCGCGCAAAGATATCGATTGCTTTGGCGCGCGGTAAAAAACTACATGATAAACGCGCGACAGAAAAAAATCGTGACTGGGGTCGTCAAAAAGCACGCGTGATAAAAGAACATAGTTAAGGCAGGCTTGTTAAAGTGACGCTTTAACCGTATTTCGCAAAAGGCATGCAACGGTCATGGGGCCCACGCCGCCAGGGACAGGCGTTATTGCGGCGGCCTTGTTTTTTACGGTATCAAAATCCACATCACCGCTTATTTTTCCATCGCTATCGCGTGAAATTCCAACGTCAATCACGATCGCGCCGTCTTTGACCCAGTGTTCTTTCACCATTTTTGATTGTCCAACGGCAGAGATAAGAATATCGCCGCGCGCACAAATATCGGCGATGTTTTCGGTTTTTGAATGGCATTGTGTGACCGTACAGTTTTCCATCATCAATAGATGAGCCATAGGCTTTCCAAATAAAAGAGAACGCCCAATTAAAACGGCATTTTTACCAGAAAGGTCTTTGCATTCGAATTTTAAAAGCTCCATCACGCCTTGGGGTGTGCAGGGAACAAGGTGCGGGACTCCGCTGACTAATTTTCCGACATTGGTTACGGTTAATCCATCCACGTCTTTTGCGGGGTCGATTGTATTTAAAATTTCATGCGTATTCAAATGATCAGGAAGGGGGAGTTGAATAAGAATGCCGCTGACATCCATGTCTTCATTGAGAGTTTGAATCAGATTCGTAACGTCAGATTGTGTCGTATCGACAGAAAGATTATGGATGTGTCCATCAATGCCAATTTTTTCACAGGCTTGTTTTTTATGTTTAACATAAATTTTTGAGGCAGGATCATCGCCGATCAAAATAACATGCAGGGACGGAGTCAAATTTTCGGCTTGAATTTGATCTTTGAGTGCGGATTTTATTATGTCCGCATGGCGTTTCCCGTCAATGATGCGCGCGGTTATCGTCATACGRCATAGCTCGGTAAGATCATGAATTGAACAACCATGCGCTGTAAAAACATGATCGCAAAAATAATGATGATGGGGGTTAAATCAATGCCACCAAGGGACGGGACATAGCGTTGAACGGGTCGCATGACGGGATCCGTTATACGACCAAGAAGGTCAACGATTTTACGTGCTGTTGGGTTCGCCATTGAAATCACATTAAAGGCGATAAGCCAGCTGACGATTACTGTCGCGATAATAATAAAGGAATAAATTTCCAACGCTTGATAGAGGAATTGTCCGATTAGTAACATTTTTACCCTTTTGCCTTATTCTGGTTATGATCTTCATGTATAATGGTAATCACAAAACAACAAAAGGATAAAAATATGCGTTCTCTTTTACTGGCTTCGACATTAATGATTGGATTGGTGGCTTTACCTGCGATCGCCCAAGATAAAAACTTGGCCGCAAAGATGGAATTGGCGCAAGAATACTCAAAACTTGTCCCTGTTGAGGCAGAAGTTGAGACATCGATTGAACAGTTAGCCTTACAAGTTCCTGTGGCTCAACGTGTTTTATTTAAATCGATTTTAAAAGAAAACATCAAGGCGGATCGCTTGAAATTAGTGTCTGAAATGGCCTTGGTTGAACTGTTTACAGTCAAAGAATTAAAGGCGATGAATGAATTTTATGGAACGCCCGAGGGCAAGGCAATCAAAGATAAAATGCCAGAATATCAAGAACGTCTTCAGCCTATTTTACAGGGCATGATTCAAGATTCGATCCAAAGCCTTGAAAGGCAGATGAAATAATTACTTCAAATTTTGAAAAACCCAGATATCGCCAATAAGTTGGATGGGCAAAATGCAAAGCTCTCGATCGATATTGGCGGTCAAAGATTTGAAAAAGAAATCACCGCGCAGGATATCCGCGCGATGCAATCAAAACTAAAAAGTAAGCTGTATCCGTTCTATTTGGCGGTTGCTGCTTTGCTTTCTTCGCCCTGTGTGGCCAATGAAACTTTATTCATGACATCGGGCTTGCGTGGTGGTTCGCCGCGCTTCAACTTATCAACAAATTCCATACCTTCGACAACTTGTCCCCATACAGTGTATTGACCGTTTAGGAAGCTGCAATCGTCGAAACAGATAAAGAATTGAGAGTTCGCAGAGTTTGGATCAGATGTGCGCGCCATACCGATGGCTCCACGTGCAAAGTTGTAATCATTGAACTCAGCAGGAAGGTCAGCCAGATCAGATCCACCCGTTCCAGTTCCGCTTGGGTCGCCTGTTTGTGCCATAAATCCATCAATGACGCGGTGAAATTTTAAACCGTCATAAAATCCTTCGCTGGCAAGCTTTTTGATACGCTCAACATGCTTTGGGGCGATGTCAGGTTTCATTTCAATCGCAACGCGACCATAATCTAAATCGATATAGAGAATATCTTCCATGTTTTGTGCCTTTCCATTCGTGCTTAAGATCAGCATAAAGACCAAAGTGAGAGTAAATTGCAAGAGTTTTTTCATATGTTTCATCATCCTTTTTTAAAACTATAGCCTAACTTTGTGGCGATTGCAGGGCATTGTCAACCAATGCGGCGCAATGGCGCAGATAATCTTGTGGATTGAATAGGGCGGCGAGGTCGGCGGAGCTTAGGTGGTTTGTAATGCGCGCATCGGACAGCAATTGATCGTAAAACGATGTTTTACAGCCTGAATCCCAAACGGCCATGGCATTGTCTTGAACCGCTTTGTARRCAWMTWMAYGSKATNATCMSYWKWSYRWRARKGNAWGCMRMASYTTWWGAGAGAAAATAAGCCCGCCCAGTGCATCAACATTTTCGGCCATGCGTGTCGGATATATGAGGAGTTTGTCCATTACACCCGTCAGGCGATCAAGGGCAAAATCACATGCGATGCACGCATCAGGTAAAATTGTGCGCTCCACCGATGAATGTGAAATATCGCGTTCATGCCAAAGGGTAATGTTTTCAAGTGCCGGAACCGCCGCCGCGCGTATAACACGCGCAAGTCCTGTTAAATTTTCACTTAAAACAGGGTTGCGTTTATGGGGCATCGCGGAGGAACCTTTTTGCCCTTTATTGAAAAATTCTTCGACTTCGCGGACTTCGGATCGTTGTAAATGACGAATTTCAGTCACTAAATTTTCAATACACCCCGCGATAACGGCCAAACATGTAAAGAATGTGGCGTGGCGATCACGAGGGATCACTTGCGTTGAAATCGTTTCGGGCGTGAGGTTTAATTTTTCTGCAACATAGGTTTGAATAGACGGCGGAAGCGTCGCGTGCGTTCCAACCGCGCCAGAGAGCGCACATATAGAGATATCCGCAATCGCATCATCAAGACGTTTGAGGCATCGGCCAAAGGCGGCGTAATGCCCCGCGATTTTAAGGCCAAATGTTGTGGGTTCGGCGTGTATGCCGTGGGAACGCCCAATGCAAAGAGTGTTTTTATGTGTGTTGGCTTGTTTTTTAAGCGCGGATAAAAGGCCAACCAAGCGACCACGGATTTGTAAACCACTGTCGCGGATCATCATTGAAAATCCAGTGTCCACAACATCGGATGAGGTCATGCCTTGGTGAAGGAATTTCCCTTCATCGCCCATTTGTTCGGTAACGGATGTTAAAAATGCAATCACATCGTGGCGTGTTTCCAATTCAATTTCATCGATACGATCAATGTTAATGGCGGCTTTGCGCGCGGCATCGGCAACGCCATGGGGCACGATATTTTCGGCCTCCATCGCCTCGGATGCAAGGATTTCAATGTCCAACCAATTTTGAAATTTTTGAGTCGGTGACCATATGGCGGTCATTTCGGGGGATGTATAACGTGGGATCATGAGGGTATTTATATCACGACAATTCCATACGTCACGTAATTTTTATTTAAAATAAATCAGCATGTGACCCTGTTCGATACAGGGTTAATTGATCTGCCTCCTTATCAAGATAATATATAAGCAACCAGTCGGGCTCTATGTGGATATCCCAACACGGTCGCCAATCCCCAATAAGGGGGTGGGGTTTTAATTTATCAGGCAGTTTCTTTTTTGAAACAAGGGTTTCGATAACGTTTTTTAATTTGTCTAATTTTTTATTTTGTTTTTTAATTTTTTTTATATCTTTTAGAAAGCGTGATTTTTGTATTATTTCCATGTCTCAAACAGTTCTTGCGCATTTGTGAAGGACTGACCGCCTTCTTCATTCAAGGCTTGAAGAGTCTCGGCATTTGGCGTTTTCCCCCTCGGTGTGAAAGGCAACCGCCCTAGGTTGATCGACTGCATTAAAAACATGCGAACAGCGTCTGTTGTTGAGATGCCCATTTCAGCAAAAAGGGCATCGGCTTTTAATTTTACATCGTCGGTTATTCTTGTCTGTAATGTGGTCATTTTGTTTTCCTATGGTTGTTTGTATAGGATATTACAATATTATTACAATGTCAATACAATTGTAATTGTTTGTTTTTTTATGGAGATGGCGATGTTTTTCCAAATAGAGGGACTGATCGCGTTTCTCTTGCTGTTTCCGCCGGCGGTTTATCACAAAACACATATCCTTTTCCGTCCGTTTTTGGATCGCCTAAATGGCCTTTTAAAAGCATGTGAATGCGGTAGGCGGCGCTTAATTCATGTGCTATTACGGCACTTTGTGAAACGGCTAGCATTGTGACAGGTATGGAAGATAACGCCAGAGTGGTTACAAAGACCGCAGTTACGCTGATTGACAAAAGTCCCAAAAGTTGACTTGTATTTTGTTTGTGACTGAGAGAAATAATATCCATTATATTCAATTCTGCTCGCTCAAGTGTTGTTCCTGTGGTGTCTATGGCTTTCTCATTATGCGTTGGGAGAATTTCAGAAGGCCTTGATAGAGCGATATGAAAACCATAATATAACGCAAAACCAACTGAGATGTCGAAGAGGCATTCAATCATTTTTGCACTTGCTATATCAAGGTTGCCTTGTTTAAGCATGGTTAACCCCAAGGCCGCAACAGAGACAACAGCGGCGGCAGTAAAATCAGGTGTTTCAAAAATTGATTTTAATCGCCCAGAGTGAAAACCGCTTCCATCTTGTTTGATATATCGATGTTCATTGCCAAAGGCCTTGGCAATGGCATGAGCTGTGTTTTCGGCAATGGTATTAAATTTATTTTTCATGACTGTTATATAGCAAACGACACAACGCTATGTCAATGTTTTATTCATGAAAATGGTCGTAAATTTTTTGTGCTGTGGTTTTTGAAATGCCTTCCACGCGTTCAATATCGGCAAGGGCGGCCGTTGTCACCGCTTTGCCAGATCCGAAATAAGTAAGCAAAGCCTTTTTTCGTTTTGCACCGATGCCTGCAATACCATCAAGGGGTGATTTCTCGATGGCTTTGGCGCGGCGCACGCGCATGGATCCGATGGCAAAACGATGCACCTCGTCACGCAGGCGCTGGAGATAAAAAAGACCGACATCATTGGGGGGAAGGCGAAATGGCGTGCGGCCATTCATATAGAAATCTTCGCGTCCTGCGTTTCTGTCTGGGCCTTTTGCAATGCATATAAGCGTGATGTCGTTTAAAATACCGAATTCTTCAAACACTTCGGTCACGGCGGATAATTGTCCTTTTCCGCCATCGATTAAAACAATATCGGGCCAGCTTTCGTGGCCAACACCGTTGCCTTCTTTTAACGCCCGACCAAACCTGCGCCTCATGACTTCACGCATCATGCCGTAATCATCTGAGGCCTCGGCCTCGCGGATGTTGAATTTGCGATAAGCTGGTTTGTGGAAACCATCAGGGGTTGCGACAATCATGCCGCCCACCATAAATTCACCGCCCGTATGAGAGTTATCATAGACTTCGATGCGTTTTGGGATATCGTCTAATTCGAAAATATTTTTGACGCGTTTGAGGCCGGCCATCGTACTACTGTGTTGGGCTTTATGACGTTCAAGGGCTGCGCGCGCATTATCAACGGCCATTTTAATGGCGTGTGTGCGGTCACCGCGTTTAGGGGAGGAAATCGTGACTTTACGCCCTCTATCTTTGCTCATCGCCGCCGCAATCAGCGTGTCATCGGTCGGGGTAATATTCACCATGATGTCGGCCATAATGGGGTTGCGGGCGTAATATTGAATGATGAATCGAGAGAGAATGTCTTTTACATCTTCGTGTTCATCATTTTGGGGGAAGTATGTTCGGTTTCCAAAATTCTGACCATTCCGAATAAAGAACACGGAAATACACGCCATGCCACTACTTTGAATAACCGCAAAAATGTCAGAGTTCTTTATTGATGGAGTGTTTATATTCTGCGCGGCTTGAACCGCATTTAAAATTTTAATTTTGTCGCGATATTGTGCGGCGCGCTCGAACTCTTCGGCCTTGGACGCATCCTTCATCGCGGTGGCGTATTGATTTTGAAGGTCGCGACTTTTCCCTGATAGGAAATCGCGTGCTTGATCAATTTGTGCGGCGTAATCGGCCTTGCTCACTTTGTCAACGCAAGGCGCGGTGCATCGTTTGATATGATATTGCAGGCAAGGGCGTTTACGCGCGGCAAAATAACTGTCGCTGCAATTTCTGATTTGAAAAATTTTATGAATGGAATCGAGCGATCGATTCACCGTGCCTGCACTCGCAAACGGGCCATAATAATCGCCTTTGACCTTTTTCGCGCCGCGATGTTTCATGACACGCGGGAAATCATGGTCGTCAGGGATAAGGATATGAGGGAACGCCTTATCATCCTTATAGATGATATTATATTTTGGGTTCAGCTCCTTAATCATATTGAATTCAAGAAGCAGAGCCTCTAATTCCGTGTGCGTTTCGATAATTTCCATGTTCCGTGTTTCGGAAATCAYTCGTTTAAGGCGCATAGGAAGGCGGTCTGGGCGCGTATAGTTTTCAACACGCTTTTTAAGGTTTTTGGCCTTCCCAACATAGAGGATTGATTGATCTTCGCCCAACATGCGGTACACACCAGGTCGATCAGACAAGGTGATTTGAACGGATTTTATCGATTCGATTCCTGTTTCAATGTAACTCATGATGCATTCATATGTGTGTTGACGTCTTTTGTTCGTGGGGCTGTTAAACCTCTATTTTAATATGGTTTTAGAGTATATCCAAGGTTATGACCATGTAAACTTTGGAATATATATTGCTTTAGTTTGTAATTATAGGTAATTATACAACCCTAGGTAGTGGTTTTATTAGGAATAAAAGTGAGGGGAAGACATGAAAAAGCAGAAAATTAAACTGAAGTCTTACATTAGTGATGACGTTTTGTTCGAGGGGTATTACGCCTCGGTTAAATTATGTGTAGAGGAGGCCGTGGCGCAAGGCGTGCCTCTTGATGGTATTGATTTGTCACATGCGAATTTGGCGAATGCAAATTTGGATGATGCGCAAATGACGGCGGCTCGTTTTTGCGGGGCAAACCTGAATGGCGCAAATTTATCGGAGGCCGTTTTTGATTATGCGAATTTTTCACATGCGGATCTCAGCTATTGTTGCTTTGTCGCAGCCAGCCTCCATAGTGTAAATTTTTCCTGCGCCAGTTTTGCGTCAACGGATGTCACAGATTCCGTGATGTCACGATGTCAATTTTCATGCCCATCCGTGTTTGGAACATTGTTTCACCGGACGGCGTTGTTTAAAAATAATGTTTATTATTGTGACAAGGGGATGTCTCATAAAATGGAGAGCGCGCCAGTTTCGGTCGTCGGCTTGCCTCAGGATATTGTTTATTTGGATGACGCCGTTAAAATCGGCCCTGAATTTATTTTAAAGAAAGACATCGCGGATGCGGGTCTGTCTCATTTGAAATTTTTATATGGGGATATTATCGCGCGCTTTTTAATGGTGGGCACGCATTCTAGAGTTGTTGAAAAAGTTTAAAATTTTCCTTTGCAACAGGCGCATGTGTCCTCTATAACAAACACTGGTTTTAGGCCCCGTGGCGGAATCGGTAGACGCACACGACTTAAAATCGTGCGCTTTCGGGCGTGCCGGTTCAAGTCCGGCCGGGGCCACCAAAACGGATTTCGTGTCAGAAAATCCAACTAACATATTGAAAGGTAAGGCCATTTTTGGTGTTCGATACCCTTCTTTTTTGCAATAAGCCAAACGCTCACTAAATGCCAATCTAAGCACTAATTTTTGTAGCTTAATGTTGCGAGTTTTCCAAATATTCCAAGGGTTTGCGAGGAATTCTAGGGAGAGTTCTAGCACTTGCTCGATAGTGCCCTTCATTTGCAGTCCATTTTCTAGTTTTTCACTCGCTGCGAGCTTGTTTTTCTCTAATTGTGTTAGTTTACGTTCATAAGCAGTGATAGCGGCAGGGCTATTGCTTTCAACTATACGATCAAGGAATCCATCGATCTGTTTATCGATATTCTGGATTTCTTTTTGAACTGCCTGACGCCAATGTTTGGATTGCGCAACGCGCTGTGTCCACGCATCCTTAATCATTCTTTTCAGCAATTCTGTTGCCGTTAGAGATGGTTGTAGGTTTTGAAGTAAGTCTTCAAAGCGATTCTCAATATCTGCACGCCTGATTGATTTACCGTACATTTCGCATTTCTTTGTCTGGCATAGGTAATAGGGGTGTTTTTTCGTTTTGCCTTGGGACCAACAGCTTCGTAAGGGTTTGTCGCAGCAATTGCAGGTTACAAAACCACGAAGTGGGAAATCGGATGAAATATCTTTACGGGCAGGGGCGTTGTTTTCTTCGTTCATTACTCCTCGCTTTCAGAATCCGTTAGGCCGTCTGTCACTGCGTTGAGAGACGGTGAATTCTTTGGTTTTGTTACTGGTAAGTTTGTTTTTGATTGTACCATATGTTGGTCAATCAACTTTGATAATTCTTCGGATTGCTCACAATTTTGCTGAACTGGCGATAGGCCAAAATTTAGATCGACACATGAAACCACTATGCTCCACAGTGTTTCTATCAGTTCAAYTTTTTGATCTTCTGTAAGGCCGCTATCGTCTAGATAGCGACCATATGCTTCCCAATCTATCGTCAATGATGGCGTAATAATGTCTTGGTCTTTTTGTGGTGTGCTTTCTTTTTTCAATGCCTTGGTCCTTTTTGCTCCCATAAATGGGGAACGCTGATTAACTTTGCTCCTTTCTCGGTTATCCGTTTGCGTAAGTGCATTTGGGCCAAGTATTTCAGTATAGGACAATATTCCCATTTAGCAAAGAAAAATCAACGTAATATTATTGCGTTTTTCTTCTTGGTTTTATGAAAATTGTTCCTAAGTGTATTGTGTAAGCCATAAGGCGAAACAGGTAACCAAGCGGGAGTATGGATTTCATGGCGATTGATGGAGAGAGTGCGACGCGAGATGAGCAACGGGCGATAAAAGAAGTTTGCCGCCTTATTAAGAACAACCGTAATATCGATTTTTACGCATTATTTATGCTGATGGGTTTGGAAGTTGGCATCAACTATGAAAGCACTCTAGCAAGAGGTGGTGGGCGTCCTGATAAAGTATATCATATTTACCAATGGATTATAATTCATGAATTGGAGGTGGGCGCTGACGCCTTTCCTGATTTATTCACGCTCACTATGAAAACGGGATGGCAGGGCTTTGTTGAATCTCGCGGAGAGTATAACCACCTCTTCACAACGCCGCACATTACAGATGATTTAAACCTGCATGAAATCAGTTCGCAGAACCCTATCAGTCCTATCCGTATTAAATTGGGGCAAGAATTTACATTCGAATTACAAAGTCAAATTGCAGGTTCAGTCATAGCCTTGGATTTCTATAAAGGCGATTACTATCCAATTCCTCTGCGCCATGATGGGGCCTTCGAGCCAATCATCATTGGCAAAGGGACGCATGGCTTCCCATCGACGGGCACAATGCGTTTCATGTCTGAGGGGAGCTCAGTCATTCCCTCCAATGTTTTCTTAAATAACCAAAGACCAGGAGGTGTGGCATCCATTGGTGTGGGCGACGTTTCGACAGATGCATCACCCAGTTCTGGAAAGAAGTCTTTCTGCGCGAAACAGAAAAATGCAAACTCTTGAATCATAACGGCCAAGGAGGCATCAACGCCAATGACATGATGCTCATTCCATTTGTCGGCAAAGGCATTGGGATTAAAAGAATCAGTGTAACCATTCAAAACTGAAAACGCGCCGCCAGCCATATTGGTATGGCGATCCATCGCGCCAAGATATTGCTCAAAACTAGTTTTTGAAATGTTCAGTAATTGGTTAACTTCACTTGTGCCGTCGGGTTTGAGTAAAGTAGTCTTTCTAATGTTGGTAAGGTATTCCGCGAATAAATTATTATTTAATTGTTTGTCTGATGCTTGCAGCCCCATATTAATAAGCTCCATTTTAAAATAAGAAATAATTGAGAAATTATATGTTGCTCTTATATAGGTATCGAGATTGATTAATAAAAGTTGGGAACATGAATAAAGTCATAGATTTATTCTGTGACAATGTGAACTGTTAGTAACAACTAATTGAAAGGCTGAGTATGCAAAAATATAAAGAACTCAGGAAAACTTTAATGGTTAAATTTGGTAATTATTCCTATGGCTGAAACTTATAATATAAACATAATTGACAAGAGGATTGGTAAAAAAGAATGAGCCAATTTTTGTACGATCATATTTTCGCTACAATTGCATTCAGCGGCACTATTCTGTGTGTTTTGCTGCGTTTTTAAATGGTACTCTGATAACCTATGACCTCCATATAAAAAAGCGCCCCCCAAACCTATGCAGGCTATCAGGTAAGCTGTATAGAAGCTGGGGATATTAAATTCATTGGTTAGTTTCATAAAATGCCTTTCAATATTAGTAAGTATATCAAACGAGAAGCCATATTTACAAGTTTAATTTACTTACCTAAAATTATGGGTGCGCTTCTTGCAGTTTATTTCCTTAGCCAATCTGTTTTTAACATATGGGAAATTCTATCGCGCGAACCAAAATATTGGATCATGCCAGCATTGGAAATAAAGGTTTCCCAGCCATCACCATAAATGCGTTTAAGCTGCGATGCATCTTGGCAAATGCCCCAAATCTGCATGCCATACCTCATTCCAATGATCTCCCTTAAATAGTGAGGCGTTGGAATGATGACGCTGCGAAGCATATCAAGGCCGTTGGCAATACTCATCGCGAGAATTGCGCATACAAAACCAATGCCAAGCATTGCAATTCGGTTGTTGAGATCTATAAAGTCAGAGAAATTCTTCTGCGGTGAATCCGCAGGTTTAGGTGTGATATCAGTCATAACTGAGTTCATTTAGAGTTTGTGTTAAAAACTCCTCTCAGGTATCAGTCAGTTAAGCGGTATGTCCTAAGGGTAGATAAATAGTATTTTATATAATGAAAATCATGGAAACTTTATAAAGGTGGGGAAAAGAGTAGATTTGTTGGGTTGTTTTCTGACTATCTATTCAAATTCTAGTTGTTAAATTGTATCAGTATTTTTGATGCATGATTTTTTAATTCAAATAGAAAAAATATCTGGATCAATATCGGCAATGATATTGTTGACTGCTGCAATAATTGCTTATTTCAGCTTGGTAAACGCGGAAAAAGTAGCGCGAAACACTAGATTAATGCATCTCTATACTCATATAGCTGATCACAATGAAAGTATGCGTAAAACTGAATACCTTAAGATTGCAATCAATATTTTTCTTGATTTAGAAAATGATCAAGCAAAATATGTTCGTTTGAACATTGAGAAAGAAAATACCGGTTATTTTAATTTGTATTGGGCGGCACGTTCAGCACATATGTCTCATGTTAATTTGGTGTTTCAAGTTTGGAATTTTTCAAATTGTGATGAGAATAGATTTAGGAGTGAATTCCCTGAGTGGGTAACTTTCGGAAAAATTGTGTCGGAT
>NVSI01000010.1 GCA_002401195.1 Alphaproteobacteria bacterium | reverse complement strand
CGCCCAACAGGTGAGAAAAAGACGGAATTCGTGCACACATTAAATGGGTCGGGCGTTGCCGTTGGCCGTTGCCTTGTCGCCGTTATTGAAAATTACTGGGACGAAGAGACGCAATCCGTCATCGTTCCAGAGGTTCTAAAACCGTATATGGGTGGAATTGAACGGATCAGTGCGGCGAAATAAAAATTTGCATAATTTTTATTTGTGATGTAGATTTTAACGTATGGAAAAACAAAGATACTCAGATTACCTGTTAGATATACAAACGATATGCATTCAAAATGGGTTAACGGCTCAATTTTGTGTCGCGTCAGATATTAAAACGCATGAACATCACATAATGAAAATCACTGACGGTACTGGTGATGCGACCTATCTGAAATCAAAATTTTCAGAGGTCGGCACTTGGGGCCGTCCAGAATTTGTCATTGGATTATATATCAATAAACGGGGCCTGCCTTTGCATGTCGAGGCCGTAAAAAAAGRGGCGTTGATCATGACGTCGACACAAGATCAACGAACGTTTCCAGAGCGATTTAATGAGTTTTTCAAAAGTTTCGCAGGTGATAAATTTTCTGGCGCTCAATTATGCAGTTTGGATGAACGTATCGCGCGTGAGGCCCAAGCGAAAATCGCAGAAAAAAACCTTGAAAAAAGGCTCGTTCGGTCTTAAACGACCTGTAACCGATCGGAAAATCCGTGGTTTTCCCACAAACTTGTGCGCGTTAGGAAAAGGTCAATTTATGGCTTTTGCCGTTGAGGCTTACTTTTTGTCCGTCTAGTGGCGCTATTTTCGCCTTGGATGTTTCTTCGATTATATTTTGTTGTTGATCAGGTTTAAGAATATCATGAGCAACATCCATTGCGGCCGTGGCGGCCATATAAGATCCCACAACTCCACCAAGAATAGCCGTGCCGCATATTAATGAGCGTTGATTGCCGGTCCATTTTTTCGCGAGGCTTGATGGTTTTGTATTTTTTATGGCGGCGTAAGATATTCCAATTCCAGTCGCAGTAAGGCTTGCGGAGGCCATCCCGCTACCAAATCGGGCGGCAACACCGACGCCGGCTGCGATTAAGAGCGCTGGCGCAGTTTCTGTTGTCACAGGAAGGTTAAAGAACGTGTACGCGCTCGCTGTAAAGGCCGTTAAAGCGGCGACACGATTTATCAGGGTTAAATCTTTTTTTACGCTGYCTTTGGTTATCATATTTTCCATCCTTTTTTATATGGTACACTAAAAATAAAAATATGTCAATTAAAAAAGAGAGGGAGAGGGGCGCTTTCTAGGCGCGCAATTGCTCTGCAAATCCGTGGTTTTCCCACAAATCTGTAAGGTTGCTGATCAACGTTTCAATATGGGCTTGTGAATGTGCGGCCGTGGCCGTCAGGCGTAATCGTTCTGTTCCTTTGGGGACTGTGGGCGCATTGATCGGTTGCACATAAATATCATATTCGTTCAAAAGGACGGATGTCACCGCCTTGCAACATTGATCATCCCCAATAATAAGGGGGACAATATGGCTGTCTCCTTTAAGGTAGGGCAGGGCGGCTTTTTCCATCAATGATTTTAACAGGCGCGCATTGGCGTGCGCTTTCTTGCGTTCATGATCAGATGTTTTTAGATACTCCACGGATGCGAGCGCGCCCGCAATAATGGCGGGGGGCAGGGCGGTTGTGAAAATGAATGCAGGCGCATGCAGGCGGATGGCCTCGATCAATGTTTTTGACCCTGTGATAAATCCACCCATCACGCCATATGCCTTCCCAAAGGTGCCTTCGATAATATCGATTTGATCCATAATATTTTCTTGTTCGGCAACACCGCCACCGCGCGGGCCGTATAAACCAACGGCGTGGACTTCATCCAAATAGGTCATGGCGTTATATTTATGAGCCAAAGCAGCAATGGCGCGAATAGGGGCGATATCACCATCCATGGAATAGACGCTTTCAAACGCGATGAGTTTTGGTCGTTTGATGTCAACGGATTGAAGAAGTTCCTCCAAATGTTCAAGGTCATTATGGCGGAAGATGTGTTTTTCTCGTCCGCCGTTACGAATGCCAACAATCATTGATGCGTGGTTGAGCGCGTCAGAAAAGACAACAGCATCGTTGGGTAAGAGGCGAAGCAGGGCGCCGAGGCTGCCTTCGTTGGATGTGAAGCCCGATGTAAAAACAAGCGCGGCCTCTTTTTGATGCAGATCGCATAGGCTCTCTTCCAACTCAGTCATAAGATGCGTGGTGCCTGAAATATTCCGCGTTCCGCCCGCGCCAGCGCCATAAGTGTTGATGGCGTTTTTCATGGCGTCCATAATAACGGGGTTTTGTCCCATGCCCAAATAGTCATTGGAACACCAAATTATCACGTCTTTTTGAGTGCCATCAGGCAGGTTCGCCGTGGCCGTTGGAAAATTTCCAACATGGCGTTTAAGCGGTAAAAAATCACGTCCGCGTCCATCACGGTGGACAGTTTCCAAAATGTCTTGGAAATGGGTGTCATAGTTGAATAAACTCATGCCAGTCACTCTACGCAAGTGTCTATAAAAATTAAAGGGTAAATACAAAATGAGTATGGTTATTGTTTTTGGATCGTTGAATATTGATCTTATGATGGAGGTTGAGCATCAGCCTCAAATTGGTGAAACGGTTTTGACGCCGACATACAAATGGCTTCCTGGTGGGAAGGGCGCGAACCAAGCGTTGGCGTGTTCACGCTCTGGTATTAAAACTGCGATGGTTGGTCAAATTGGTGATGATGGATTTGGAACGCGGATTTACAATACATTGAAACGGGATGAAGTTTGGGTGTCAAGCGTTGGCCGCCACGATAGCGAACCAACAGGCATGGCCTTTATTACAACCGATAAAACGGGTGACAATCAAATTGTTGTCGCCACCGGTGCGAATAATGCAACAAGCGGAGATCAAATTCCTGATGAAATTTTGGGTCCTGATAACGTTATTTTGATGCAAATGGAAATTCCTCATGCTGAAAATTGGGATGTTATTCGCCGTGCAAAGGCAAAAGGCGCACAAACGATTTTAAATCTTGCACCCGCTGGTGCGATTCCAAAGGATGTTTTGGTTGATTTGGATTATTTAATTGTGAACCAAATTGAAGGCCGCCAAATTGCCGAGAAAATGGGATTAACGATCGAAGATGACGCCATTAAACTTGCGAAAACATTGGCGGAAAACGCGGATTTAACATGCGTTATGACGATGGGACATTTAGGCGCGGTTGTGATGAAATCCAATGGAACAGGATGGAAAGTCGGCGCGGTTAATCTGGGCGAAGACGTTGTTGACACAACGGGCGCTGGGGATACATTCTGCGGCGTATTTGCGGGATGTGTTTTTGAGAAACGCTCTATTCAAGATTCAATGCGCCGTGCATCGATTGCGGGATCATTGGCGTGCAAATCTTTTGGGGCGCAAACGGCAATGCCGCGTTCGGATGAAATTGATGATGCGTTGGGGTTGGTTGATCTTGCGACACCGATTCAATAAATTGAAATGGTTATTATAAAAAATTAAACGAGGATATCGACTTTAGCGGATGATGCGGCCTTGGAACCTGCGTCCGCGGCCTGAGTAAGGATGTTGGCGACTTGGCGTTCGCTTTCAGCATTTTGCTTAATCTGAGTTTGTGCGAAGGCGACTTTTTGTGAGGCAAGCTGTGTTGCGACGCCGGATGCTGCAATATTCATGATTTTCGAATCTCCTTATCTATCTTTAGAATATCAAAAACCTGTGTGAAAAGCAAAGATTGGAGAAGCTTTAGTTTGTCAAAAGGCTCATTTTCTCTTATGTTTATAAAAAAAACATTCAGGGAAAACAATGTCCAAAGCGTATTCATTGGCAACAATTGACGATATTTTTTTGCAAAACCGTCAAACGGATGGCCGAAAAATACCCTTGTCTAGGGTCTATAACGCCCTGTCTGAAAACAAAACATTCCCCGAAATCCAAGATGAAATAGAAGGGATCACTCCTAAATCCATTCTGTTGGCGCGGGCCTTCTATATGGCGGCCAACCCCGTGCAGCCCACGGGACGCCGGCAACAATATCTTCGTGTTTTATGTGATGCGAACATTGATGAAAGTTATTTGACTGACGGCGCTAGGCAAATATTTGGATATGCGACCCATACAAATTTCGATGGTTTGACGGATGCAAAAGACAGTCAAGTTTGGGCGCGGTCATGCGGACGTTATAATTTGATTGTTACAAAAGACAGCGCGGTGAAAGAGTCTTTGAAAACAATGGATACGATTGATTTAACGCGTTGTGCCCTTTTGCGATGGAAAACAGTGTTAAAAAATAATGGTGGCCAAATTGATGAGACATTAAGAAATCTTCCTGTTCTTGTTCATATTAAAGACTCTCGATTAAAGGGTCACGAAATTAAAAACCTGCTGCGCAAACACCGAAACACTATTTTTGAAATATATGACGAACGTGTTTCGCCTGTTATTGAAGTTTCAAAAAACACGGCAAAGCCAGGGATTCATTTTTTGGAATTAATGGAGGGCGGCACAAAAGAACGCGCTAAAAAATTACGAGATACATGGGTCGATGTGATTGAAGGTGAATGGTTCAAAGGATATCGAGACCAAGGTAATTTCAAACATGTGCGCGCTATGATTAAACGCGTTGTTGAATATCACATAGGGGAAGAACTGGCGTTGTTGAACACACCTCAGGAGAGAAAAGATTATTTTGACCTTTCGTATAATAAGGGGATGGCGAATTTTGGACTTTCAAAGGAACTTTCGAGCCGTTTGAAATACGCGGTTCACCATACGGATGATGTTCTTTTGAAACCTCTTTCCCAGCGCTTGTCTCTTCGGAAACAAAATGGAGAGACTTATTCTCGTTAAAAAACTTGCGGAAGAATTACGCATTGGGATAGGGTTTAAACATGAATAAAAGCATTGTTTTAAATTTTTCAGCGCCCCCCTCGAACGAAGACATTCAATCCTTGGCGGAATCTTTGTGCGATAGTTTGCCCAATGAGTTGAGCGCTGTTTGTGAGGGACTAAAGATCATTGTCGATCATTTTCCACCGCAAGAAACAATGGATGAATTTGAACTGGATACAGATTTTGATCTTTTGGCTTTGTACCGTGATACGGCGGAAAAAATCCCGGGCGTGCCATTAAAGGGCGTGCGATCCGAAAAAACGCTGACCTTGTACCGCCGTCCAATATTGGATGTCTGGTGCGAGACCGAGGATGATTTAGAAGGTTTGGTGCGTCATTTAATGATCACGGAATTGGCGCAACATTGCGGTTATGGAGCCGAAGATATTGAAAAATTAGCGAATGGTTGAGTTTATTTATACTCAACCTCGATAACTTCGTAATCTTTTCCGCCATTGGGCGTGTTCACAGAAATAGAATCTCCAACGGATTTCCCGATTAATGCCCGTGCCATAGGCGAAGACAGCGATATTTTCTTGTTTTCAAGATCGCCTTCATATGTCCCCACAATTTGATATGTGCTTTCTTCGTCTGTGTCCTCGTCGGCGACGGATACAAACGCGCCAAAACGCACGACTGTATCGCCTTTGAATTTGGCCGTTTCGATGATGTCAGCAAGGCCAAGAACGGATTCAAGTTCCTGAATACGGCCCTCAATAAAGCTTTGGCGGTCTTTTGCTGTATGGTATTCTGCATTTTCAGAAAGGTCACCATGCGCGCGCGCGGTGGAGATCGCCTGAATCACATCAGGGCGTTGTACTTTTTTCAAATCAGTAAATTCAGCAGTTAAGGCCTCATGCCCGTGCTTTGTCATTGGAATTTTGTCCATTTATGATATCCTTGTATCCATAAAAATAAAAAAAGCCCGTGTTCATCGGACTTTACCCCTGAACGTTAAGATAAAATAAGAAAGCCGTCAAGACCATGTCGATGATCGACACATTATATGAGCGAGAACGTCTAAAGATGCAAATCTTGGCGGATGAGCCGAAAATCCCTGCCTTTATTGTGAATAGCTACCAACTATGGGGGGCGGCGCAATTTGGAAGCATGTCTCCTGAAAAAATATTTTATGGCACAGGAACTCTTCGTGATGTTTTGGGACGATTGCTGGCGCGGAAATCATGTATGTCGGCGTGGCGTGAGGCAAAAAAAGACGATCAAACGTTGCGCCTGATTGGGCCGATGGCGACGGTTTTGGAATATTCACGTGAGATTGCAAAAAAATTGCAGGAGCATTTAAAAACGGACACGCCTTATGATGCGTTGGTTGAATTCCAAACGCCGGGGTTTGTTGATCCGTTCGAAGAGAGCGATTTTAAAACGCTGCATAAAAAGGTGAAAGATATTCAGGTGGAACAAGCGGAGCCATTGCCCCATGTCCCTGACTATTTGATGAAAACAATTATCCGCGGTTTGGTCGATGTTGCGGGCGTGGATCAATTCAAAGTGAACATCGTTGACAATGTTGCTCATCCGGCCTGCCTTGGGTATGGCGGAGTGCCTAAAGGTGTTGTTTTGGGGCTGACACATGATTATGAAGATCCTATTTTAGGAATTTTGACGAACTGGCATGAAATTGGACATGCGATTTACCGTCAATCCATTCCGTATGGCCGTATGGTTCAGGGGCGCGCGATGGATGAATCGATCGCCTTTATGTATGAACATGTGATTGGTCGTTCGGACGAATTTTTAACGATCCTTTTGGATGCTGGCCTCACAGAGTGCGGATACACGCTTGAAATGTTGCGTAATCATGTGCGCGTGGCTGATCGAGAGACAAAACGTATTGAAACGAATCCGCTTCGCCATGCCATCGATATCCGCATAACGGATCAATTGGAACGCGCGCTTATCAATGATGAGGTGGAGGCCGAGGATGTCGAAATATTCTGGCAAAACCTGATTAAACCGTATCGGGATATATTACCTGACGCCTATCCATTTTATTGGGATGTGCATCAAATGACAGGAATTTACGGAGACCGTGCCTGTTATAATCCTGGGCTTCTTGGTGGATTTCAATTGGGCGACAGCGCAGGAGTAACCCTTGGGAATGTCGGTGAATTCATTCAAGATACCGTCAATACATGCGATGAAACGCGATTTGATAAAACGATAGAGCATGTGAGCGGAAAACCCCTCTCAACCGATGCCTTTTTTAAATGGTCTAATTCCTTTTATAGCTAGGCTCTATACTATATATCGTGTTTAGACCTTACGCTGCCTTTTCCAATCCTTTGTCGAAATAATCTTGGATCGCTTTGACATCCATGTCTTTGACCGTGATGGAACGGATCGCGCCAATTGCGGCTTTTGCTGCGGCCAAATTCGTATAATACGGTAATTTATTCATCAATGCGCGGCGGCGGATTTGTTTCCCGTCTGACATGGCTTGACGGCCTTTGGTCGTATTGATCATCAACGCAATTTCACCATTAATCATGGCGTCGCCAATATGAGGTTGCCCTTCGGAAATTTTATTCACGCGTGTGACGTTTAACCCGGCATCTTTCAAATAGGATGATGTTCCGCCCGTGGCAATCAAGGTAAACCCAAGATCTTGTAAATCTTTGGCAAGGGGTAATAATTCCGCCTTATCTTTATTCCGCGCGGAAAGGAACACGGTTCCAGATGTCGGAAGAACAATTCCAGCGCCCAGTTGAGCCTTTGCATAAGCCTGCGCCACGTCTTTGTCCAGTCCCATGACTTCACCTGTTGAACGCATTTCAGGGCCTAAAATTGGGTCAACGCCTGGGAAACGATCAAACGGAAAGACGGGGGCTTTCACCGCACTGTGATCCATGTTGGAAATTGCATCCAATATACCAGAGCGACGGAATGGAGCCAAGGCCTCACCGGCCATAATGCGCGCCGCAATTTTTGCGATTGGTACGCCCGTGGCCTTTGCGACGAACGGCACAGTTCGCGAGGCACGTGGGTTGACCTCGATAATATAGACATCCGTCTCGCCCGTCTCACGGTTCACTTTTGCCGCGAATTGAACATTCATCAGGCCTTTAACATTAAGGGCCTTTGCCAATTTTTTCGATTGGCGTTCAATGTCACGGACAACTTTATAAGGAAGGGAGTGCGGCGGTAAAACGCAGGCGCTGTCCCCTGAGTGAATGCCCGCTTCTTCAATATGTTCCATGATTCCTGCGACAACGGCCTCTTTTCCATCGGACAGCACATCAACATCAATTTCGATGGCTTGGTTCAAATAACGGTCAAGAAGAACAGGCGCATCGCCAGAGACCTTCACCGCGCGATCAATGTAATCTTCCAATTCGGTTTTGTTATGGACGATTTCCATTCCCGCGCCGCCAAGAACGTATGACGGACGAATGACAAGCGGATATCCAACCGCGTCGCCTTTATCGATGGCCTCTTCGGATGTGAAGGCAATATCGTTAAATGGCTGACGCAGGTTAAGGTCTTCGATCAGTTTTTTAAATCTTTCGCGGTCTTCGGCCAAATCGATCATATCGGGATCAGTTCCAAGGATCGGGATATTATTATCCAAAAGGAATTGAGCCAGTTTCAAAGGGGTTTGACCACCCAATTGAACAATCACGCCTTTGATTTGCGCGCCATTTTGGTTTTCAGCCATGATKRTWWYAWKKWYAWMWTNGGCSGTTWARGGWKCARWWKRCAAAMGSWMMGCCGTATCATAATCTGTTGAAACAGTCTCAGGATTACAATTGATCATGATGGTTTCATAGCCAGCCTCTTTCAGCGCGTAACAGGCATGAACACAGCAATAGTCAAATTCAATCCCTTGACCAATGCGGTTTGGTCCACCGCCAAGAATGACAATTTTTTCCTTTTGCGTCGGTGTGATTTCACTTTCGCCATTTGTTTCGTAACATCCGTACATATATGGTGTTTCGGATGGAATTTCCGCGGCGCAGCTATCGACGCGTTTATAAACGGGATGAACATTATGGGCGTGACGCGCGGCGCGAACAGAGGCTTCATCAACATTCGTAAGTTGAGCAAGGCGGGTATCTGAAAATCCAAGTTTTTTGAGGGATGTCCATGCATGTGCGTCTTTTGGAAGGCCGTTTTCTTTCACGTTGTTTTCGGCATCGATAATATTTTTAATACGCTCCAAAAACCATGGGTCGTAAAATGTGATGGCGTGAATATCGTCTAAACTCATCCCGTGACGCATGGCTTGCGCGGCATAAAGAAGGCGGTCAGGCGTTGGTTTTGATAAAGTGGCGCGAATTTCTTCGGGTGTTGGTGTGTCGCCCGCACCAATTTTCATGTCGTCAAATCCGCATAAGCCGGTCTCCAATGATCGCAATGCTTTTTGCATGCTTTCTTCTATGTTTCGGCCAAACGCCATGGCTTCACCCACGGATTTCATCGCGGTCGATAGTCTATTGTCGGCGCCTTTGAATTTTTCAAATGCAAAACGTGGGATTTTAGTGACAACGTAATCAATTGTCGGTTCAAATGATGCAGGCGTTTTTCCGCCCGTAATGTCATTGCCTAATTCATCCAGCGTGTATCCGACGGCAAGCTTTGCCGCAATTTTGGCAATCGGGAACCCTGTGGCCTTTGACGCAAGGGCGGAGGATCGTGACACGCGGGGATTCATTTCAATCACAACCATGCGTCCGTCGGCTGGGTCGACGGCGAATTGAACGTTTGATCCGCCTGTTTCCACGCCAATTTTGCGCAAGACAGCGATGGAGGCATTGCGCATGCGTTGATATTCTTTATCCGTTAGGGTCATGGCGGGGGCGACAGTGATAGAATCGCCCGTATGAACGCCCATCGGGTCAATATTTTCGATCGAGCAAATAATGATGCAGTTATCGGCGTTGTCGCGGACAACCTCCATTTCATATTCTTTCCATCCAAGAACGGATTCCTCAACCAAAACTTCACTCACGGGGGAGGCATCAAGGCCTTCTTTGACGATTTGTTCAAATTCTTCGACGTTATAGGCAATTCCACCGCCCGTTCCACCCATGGTGAATGAGGGGCGCATAATCGCGGGAAGTTTCACGTAGTCGAGGGCTTTTAAGGCTTCCTCGAGAGTGTGTACGGCTTTGGATCGTGGGCTTTCAAGGCCTAATTCATCCATGCAATCGCGGAATTTCTGGCGGTCTTCGGCGCGGTCAATAACATCGGCCTTTGCACCGATGAGTTCGATATTGAGGCGTTCCAATGTTCCGTCAGCGTCCAAGGCAAGCGCGGTATTCAATGCCGTTTGCCCGCCCATGGTTGGCAAAATGGCATCGGGGCGTTCTTTTTCCAAAATCTTTGTAACAACGCCCGGTGTAATCGGCTCGATATAGGTTGCATCTGCCATGTCAGGGTCGGTCATGATCGTCGCGGGATTGGAATTGATCAACACAACGCGGTATCCTTCCTCGCGCAGGGCTTTACACGCTTGCGCGCCTGAATAATCAAATTCGCATGCCTGGCCGATAACAATCGGGCCCGCGCCAATAATACAAATGGATTTGAGGTCGGTACGTTTAGGCATTTAGTTTTCTTTCTTTTCTCTCTTCGTCATTGCWCGGCTTGACCGTGCAATCCAGTGATATCGTCGTATAAATCTTTCCACGTTGGATTCATGTTCTCAATCAAATCCAGTTTCCATTTTCGGGAATAACGTCGCAGACGTTTTTCAAATGCGACCGCGTCTTCCCAATTTCCACATTGTTTATACCAGACAAGTTTTTTAACATTATGCTTGGATGTAAATTGTGATCCATTCTCATGCTTATGTTGATAGATACGTTTTACAAGATCAGATGTCATGCCTTTATAGATCGTACCGTTACGATCACTTGCCATCATGTAAATGTAAAAATCTTTTTCCACTCATTGACCTTTCTGGATTACACGGTCAAGCCGTGTAATGACGGGGTTGGGGTTAAAGGTTGTACGTTTAGGCATTTAGTTTTCTTTCTTTTATAATATCTAGAAGCTCGGCGAATTCCGTATATCCGCTTTCGGTGTTAATGTGTCCACCGTTTGGAATGGAGATGAGGTCGCCTCCAACTTTTTCGTGGAGTGTTTCCGCGTGCCATGCAGGGACATATGGGTCGTTATCCCCCATGAATATTGTGCAATTCCCTTTGTTTTGGGACATAGATTCCCAATCAAAATGAGGGGATTTTTCGATAAATGTTGCATTAAGGGCATCATATTCTTCATTTCCGATTTTATCAAAAACAGGGCAAACGAAAATGGATTGATGAACGGGGTTTTTGAGCATTTCCAAAATATGCATCATCAGTGTGGCACCGATGGAATGGCCAATCAGGATGGTGTCTTTGCCAAAAATTGGAGTTTGGTCACGCAGGGCGGCGCACCAATTTTCTTTTGATTGGTTTTCGGGAGTGGGAAAAGATGGGACGAAGACATTATAATCATTTTCCAATTGAGATTTTAACCACGGGAGCCAATTCCCCTCGGGCGAACCCATTGTTCCATGAAGAATAATAATGTCTTTTTTCATCTTAATTCGCTCCATCGTCATTACACAGTCACTCGGTATAATGATGTTATCTTTATTTAAAACGTATCCTGAATTGTTTGGCCCCAGTTTTGTAAGTCGCGGCCTGCGCCATCAAGTGTGTTTCCACATGCGCTGAGCGTTAAAAGTGCCAAGAGTGCAAGAGTTGTAAGTTTCATGGTTTATCCTTTTGTTATGCGGCGTTTTTTTGTTTGGTTGTATTCATCATTTCAACAAAACGGTCAAATAAATAATGGCTGTCCATTGGGCCGGGGGAGGCTTCGGGGTGGTATTGTACGCTAAACGCGGGTTTGTCCGTCACGCGTAGGCCTTCGTTTGATCCGTCAAACAGGCTTTCATGGGTGATTTCAACATTACTTGGTAGGCTTGTCGGGATGACGCGGAAACCGTGGTTTTGTGATGTGATTTCAACTTTTCCAGTCGTCAGGTCTTTGACAGGGTGGTTTGCGCCGCGATGCCCAAGATGCATTTTTTCTGTCTTTCCACCAAGAGAAAGCGCAAGAAGTTGATGCCCTAAACAAATACCAAAAACAGGAATATTCGCCGCCATGATTGATTGAATTGTTGGAACGGCGTAATGCCCCGTTGCGGACGGATCGCCCGGCCCGTTGGAGAGGAAGACGCCATCAGGGTTCAAGTCTAATATTTCATGGGAGGTGGTGTCCGCAGGGACAACAGTGACCTTGCATCCCGCGGATGTGAGGCAACGAAGGATATTATGCTTTGCACCAAAATCCATGGCAACAACATGAAACTCTTGATCGTTTGCAGTTTTCTCTGACAAAATTTCGTGTAATTTTTCATCCCATTCATAGCGCTGCTTTGTTGAGACGACTTTTGCCRAATCCATGCCTTCAAGACCTTCCCAGCTTGCGGCCATTTGTTTTAATTTTTCAATATCGAATTTTCCGTCGTAACTTACGGCCAAAACGCCGTTGGGAGCGCCATTGTCACGAATTTTACGAGTAAGGGCGCGTGTGTCGATCTCGCAAATTCCGGGCAAGTCATACGATTTCAACCAATCATCAAAGGATGTTTCGTTTCTGAAATTCGATGGATTTGTTGGTTTTTCGCGTGTGATTAATCCCAAGGCGGAGGGCGTAATCGTTTCGCGATCATCCAAATTTGTTCCAACATTGCCGATATGCGGAAATGTGAATGTAAGAATTTGCGCAGCATAGGATGGATCAGTTAGGGTTTCTTGATACCCTGTCATTCCTGTGGTGAAACAAATTTCGCCTGTTTTAATGGTCTCAGCGCCAAATCCGGAGCCTTCAAAAACAGTTCCATCGTTCAAAACGATGAGTGCGGTGGGGAAAATTTTAGACATTCTTTCTAGTACCTCTTGCGATTAGTCACTAGAAAGCTATTGTATAAACAAAACAGCCCCAACATGACAAGGAAAATTTACAAATGTCTGACTTACGCACAAAAATTACTGAAGATATGAAGCAAGCGATGAAGGCTAAGGATGCTTTGACGCTTGGAACTTTGCGCCTTGTGAACGCGTCTTTAAAGGATAAAGACATTGAAATCCGCGTTGCAGGGACAGGAAGCGTCAGTGACGGAGACGTTTTGACGGTCTTGCAAAAAATGTTAAAACAGCGCGAGGAATCTTCGAAAACATTCCGCGAAAATGATCGTGCAGAATTGGCAGACAAAGAAGACTCAGAAATCGAAGTGATTAATCGTTACATGCCAAAACAGATCGAAGGCGCGGAACTAGAGGCAATCATCGCCGAAGCCGTCAAAGAATCTGGCGCAGAAAGCCCGCGCGACATGGGAAAGGTCATGGGTGTTTTGAAATCTAAATACGCAGGACAGATTAATATGGGATCAGTCAGCGGCCTTGTGAAGGGTATCTTGGGTTAAATCCATGAAATATTTTATACTTCTTTTTACGGCTCTTTTAATGCCGATTGCTGCGCAGGCCGAAGGGCAAAATTTTATCGTGGTGGAATATGCACCGTTTTCAAAGCATTTGTCCAAATCGGACGCACCAACGGGCGGCTATAACGAAGACAACCATATCGTGATTGTGAAATTTGGCCGCGAACATCAATTGAATGCGCATTGGGATTATAATTGGAGCGCGGGCTACACTGTTTTTAAAAACAGCTATGATAAAACATCTCATGGCCCAGGTGTGGGCGCGGAGGCTTTATACCGTTTGCCGCATAATTTTAAATTGTATGGTGGCGCGGATTTAGGATTGGTTTCAGGGTATGAAAATAATGTTGACCGTGATGCGGTGTTGTTTAATCGCTTTATTCCGTTCCTAACATTCAATGCAGGCGCCGAATATGATTTGGGTGATAATTTACCCTCAATTCGAAGCGGAATCCGTTACGTACCGGCCAGTTTGGTCGGAAGTGATGATGTTGTCACGCTCTCTCTCGGTGGTCGAATTCACTGGTAAATTTTTACTTTTAGTAAAGAAATAGATCATTTTAGTAAAAAACACTTGCAATAGTGGTTTTTGTTCCCTATGTTTGGAATTGAAGTTAACCAAAACGGAGAAAGGAAACCGTAATGAATGTATATTTAAAAGCAATTTTTTCAAAAGAAGCTAGAGCAGAGCTTGCACATCTTCGTGCAATCAAAAAGAGAGATCGCGAGGTCGCGGAAAAACGCGCGGCGCGTTATGCCAGTTCATCAGGAAGCTCAGGATTCTTTGGTGGCAGCAGCGATGGCGGTGGTGGTTTTGACGGCGGCGGATGCGGCGGTGGATTTGATGGGGGCGGGTGCATGGCGCCATCCATTAAGTAAACCTCATATTGTTTTATTAAGTTTAAAAGCCTTGCTGGTGATTTCCGCGAGGCTTTTTTATTGAGATGGCTTCGGGAGAGCGCGGAGCGTATCCTTAGTATCGCTTAAATTTTGTATATTCTCTCTCTTTGAATAAATTTTCCTTGTTAAAGATCGGTGATGACAAACGGGCTGTAACTCTTTAAACATGATTTATGTCTGTTATATCCAAAGGGTTCCTTGATGAATTGCGTTCGCGCTTGCGGCTCTCCGATATTATTGGTGGGCGAATTGCGGTGACGCGCGCTGGACGTGAATTCAAGGCTTGTTGCCCGTTTCATGGCGAAAAAACGCCATCTTTTACCATTAACGATGAAAAGGAATTCTATCACTGCTTTGGTTGTGGCGCGCATGGGGATCATATCGGATTTTTGATGCAACATGACAGTGCGCCTTTTATGGAGGTTGTTGAAACATTGGCGGCGCAAGCCGGAATGGATGTCCCAAAACCAACGGCGCAAGAACGCGAAAAATTCGATCGTCAGGATCAATATTTTAAAATCATGGATACGGCGGCCAAATTCTTTACGGCTCAATTATTTGAACCAAAGAATAAAGATGTCTTGGATTACCTGAAAGGGCGCGACCTTACGGATGAAACGATCGCGGCCTTTCGGTTGGGCTACGCGCCAGATGATGGACAGGCGATCCGAAAAATATTGAAATCCAAAGGATATAACGACCATGATTTGGTCGAACTTTGCCTAACAAAACGATCCACGCGCGGGACAGAAGATTACGGATTTTTCCGTGATCGCGTGATGTTTCCTGTGACGGATAAAAAGGGACGTGTCATTGCCTTTGGCGGGCGTGTCTTGCCCGATCATATACGCCCACCACAAGCCAATAGCAGCTATACCCCCGCCAAATATATGAACTCCTCTGAAACGCCATTATTTCACAAAGGGCGGACGGTTTACAACATGTCAAATGCGCGTCAGGCGTCATTGAATGGAGAAAAAATTGTCGTTGCCGAAGGGTACGCGGATGTGATCGCGCTGGCTCAGGCTGGATTTAATGGCTCAGTCGCCCCCTTGGGGACGGCGCTCACTGAAAACCAGATTGAATTATTGTGGAACATGATTCCATCGCGCGAAGTTGATGAAATCAAGGAGCCATATTTATGTTTTGATGGGGATAATGCAGGGCAACGCGCGGCGATCCGTGCGATGGAACGGATATTGCCGATCTTGCGCCCAGGTGTGTCGGCGCGATTTGCCTTTATGCCTGATGGCCAAGACCCAGATGATTTAATTCGCGGGCAGGGCGTTACGGCGATGCAGTCGGTCTTGGACAAGGCGATCCCCCTTCATGACATGATTTGGCGCAATTTGACCCATGGAAAAGATTTTACACGCCCCGAATCACGTGCGGCATTATCGCATGCAATTGAGAGCGTGACCCTTCCGATTGCGGATCGGACGATCCAAAACGCCTATCGCCAAATGTTAAAAGATAAATTCTATGCGCATTTCCGCGGGCAAAAATCGAATGGATATAAAAAACGCAATGATTCACCCAAAGTTCAGTTGATACGCCCATCTGCGGGTAATGAATTGCCTGCGCGTTTGATTTTAGGGATGCTTATTCAGTCTCCAAACTTATTTGAAAGCCATGAGGATGGGCTGATGGGCTTCTCCTGTGCGAATCAATCGCTTGATTTGTTACGTCAGCATGTTATATCAATACTCGTCGATAAGCAGGGCATCACCCATGATGAGCTCAAAAGCGCCTTACATGAAGAAGGCATAAACGGGGATATGATCGCCAGCCTGCAAAGAGACATGCGTATTCACGCGCCGTATGTGTTCCAAGAGGACGCACAAAGTGCAGTGAATGAAGGTTTACAGGAATTACTAAGACGCGCTTGCGGTGACGCAAGACGTGCATAAAATGGGCGAGATTTAGAAAAAAAATGGGCGAAGCATTGAAAAAGAAAAACACAAAATCATCCACTGAAAACGAAACAGAAGAAAAAGGTAAAGGCGGCGCAACATCAACCGCAGACCTTGGGAAATTGGCCAAAGCCATCATTGAAATGGGGAAAAAGCAGGGATACCTGACCCATGATCAATTGAATGACATGTTGCCAGAGGATAGCTATTCTTCCGATCAAATCGAAGACATCATGTCATCCATCAGCGAAAGCGGCGTGAACTTGGTTGACGCGGATGATGTTGATGAAGAAGACGCGGCGCCAGTAAAACCAAAACCAGAAGAAGCCGAAGGCGTTCAAGGGAACGTGAAAAATGATGATTTAGGTCGTACTGATGACCCTGTCCGCATGTATTTGCGTGAAATGGGAACGGTTGAACTTCTTTCTCGTGAAGGCGAAATTGCGATTGCGAAACGGATTGAGGCCGGACGCGAAATGATGATTGGCGGGATTTGTGAATCTCCATTGGCTATTGAATCGATCATCGCATGGCACGAAGCATTGAAAAAAGAAGATATTCTTCTYCGTGAAATTATTGACCTTGAAACAACGTATTCTCAAGGGAAAGAAATTGACCCTGAATCTGATCCAGAGGCCCTGGACGGCGCGGATGCCAAAGATCCTGATGATAAAAAGGACGGCGAAAAAGGCAAAGAGGGCGAGACCGAAGAAGAGGATGACGACGAAGAAGATGCAGTAGCAATGTCCTTGGTCGCGATGGAAGAAGAAGTCGCACCAGGCGTTTTGGCCATTTTTGAAAAGATCAAAAAGAATTACAAAAAAATGTCAGCTGCGATGGAAAAACGCGTCGAAGCCGTTCAGGCCGGTAAAAAAGTCGATGAAAAAGTCGAAAAACAATATCAAAAACTGAAATTGGCAATGGTTGATTTGATGAACAGCGTGAATTTACACGTTGCGCGTATTGAACAATTATTAGACCGTTTGTATAAAACCAATCGTAATTTGGTTGGAATCGAGGGGCAAATGATGCGCCTTGCGGTGGATAATAAAGTTGTCCGCGAAGACTTCCTTGAAAATTACTATGGCCGTGAAATGGATCCAAAATGGATGGCGGATGCCGCCAAATTCAAAGGTAAAGGCTGGAAGAAATTCATCGGTGAAAATGAAACTAAAATTTTAAAAATGCGCGAAGAAGTGGCCGCAATTGCCGAAGAATCAGGCCTTCCTATTCGTGAATATCGCCGTATTGTAGCCACCGTTCAAAAAGGCGAAAAAGAAGCCGCCCGCGCGAAAAAAGAAATGGTTGAGGCGAATTTACGTCTTGTGATTTCGATTGCGAAAAAATATACAAACCGTGGTTTGCAGTTCCTTGATTTGATTCAGGAGGGGAATATTGGTTTGATGAAGGCGGTTGATAAATTTGAATATCGCCGCGGATATAAATTCTCAACCTATGCGACATGGTGGATTCGTCAGGCGATTACGCGTTCGATCGCGGATCAGGCCCGTACAATTCGTATTCCGGTTCACATGATCGAAACAATTAATAAATTGGTGCGGACATCGCGTCAGATGATGCATGAAATTGGCCGCGAGCCAACGCCAGAGGAATTGGCGAAACGCCTTCACATGCCCCTTGATAAGGTGCGTAAAGTTTTGAAAATTGCGAAAGAGCCAGTGTCATTGGAAACGCCAGTGGGTGATGAGGAAGATTCGAATCTTGGTGATTTTATCGAGGATAAGAATGCTCTTAACCCGATGGATAGTGCGATTCACTCGAACCTTCGTGAAACAACGACGCGTGTTTTGGCGACATTAACGCCGCGCGAAGAACGTGTTTTACGGATGCGTTTTGGTATCGGAATGAACACGGATCATACATTGGAAGAGGTCGGACAACAATTTAACGTGACGCGCGAACGTATTCGTCAGATCGAGGCAAAGGCCCTTCGTAAATTGAAACACCCAAGCCGCTCACGGAAACTCAGAAGTTTCTTGGATACTTAATTTAGTCCAAAAATATCGTATTTTTTTGACCTCTGCTTGATCGTGTCCCGTAAGGTTTTGCATTTTTCATTGAGAGCAGAAACTCTTGTTTTTTGTTCTTTCTCTGAAAAGTGATGGATGGTCGCTGTGCGAGACATTGGGCTTACGTGGATATGTGTGGTTCCAGATTTACACTTAWCAAGAAGCGGTTTTTGAACGATGTGAAGGTCTATAATTTCGGTCGCTTGTGCGAATAATGCGAATATTCGGCGGATGCCGTACGGTAGTTTTGAATTGTCCATTTTTTACGCTTTCTTTCTTACATTTAAATATGCGGTGTCTTAGAGGCCGTATTTCATCTCGCGTTTTTGGATACGTTTTTCGTAATCTTTGCATGTGTCTTTGAGGCTGTCGATGCGGTGTTTGTTAGAGACTGTGTACACTGTGGCGTAGCCAGAACCATGACAAGGATGCACAAGAATGGCATTGTCTTTTTTTTCTGCTAGGAGTTTTTTTAACTCTTTCTCTCTGCGGGCAAGGTTTAAAACGTCGAATCCCTGCATTGTGGCGGCGAATACGTATTTCAAAGTCGTTGGTATCTTCATGAATGTTACCTTTACTGTTTTGTTGCGAAACTATACCCCAGAATCATTGGCTATGTCAATTTTTCGTGAGGGCGGAGACAATGCCGTGTAATGTTTTGATATCTTGATCCGTCCATTCCATGCGGGACAACATGTTGCGAAGGTTTCTTTGTGTGGTTGGGCGTAAGTCTTCGGACCTGAAAAACTTATTATCGTCCAAGGTATCGATTAATCGATCGCTAAACTGGTTGATCGTGTCTTTGTTCGCTAAATTGGTTGCGACTTGTGTGTCGGGCGTGTCGTCGCCCTGCATTAAATATTCATATGTGACAAGCAAGACCGCCTGCGCCAGATTAAGGGATGTGAACTCTGGATTAAGGGGCAGGGTGATAATGCCATTGGCAAGGGCGATATCCTCGTTTTGAAGGCCGGAGCGTTCCGCGCCGAATAAAATACCGATAATCTCATTTTCTTTCTCGTGGGCTTCGACCATTGCACTGCGCGCGGTGTAAACATTTTTTGTCATGTCGCGTGGTCGTGCGGTTGTCGCATAAACACGGTGGCAATCCGCGATGGCGGCGGATGTTGTGTCGAATAATGTAACGACCACGCCTTTGTCCAATGCCCCAGATGATGCGCGCGTTGCATGTTCGGATGGCCATCCATCACGCGGTCGAACAAGGCGTAAATCGGTAAATCCACAATTGAGCATGGCGCGGGCAACCATGCCGATATTTTCACCCAGTTGCGGGTCGATCAGGATGATGGCGGGGTTTTTATGTGTCATGGATGTTATGTATCATTGAAATTCATCAACATAAACATCTAAATCATTGCCCCTATTTATGAATTCGGATAAAAGAGAACACATGACACAGAAAATTAAATACAGATTTGCACCATCACCAACAGGGCGTATTCACATCGGTAACGCCCGCACAGCCATTATTACATGGATCGCGGCGCGCGCCATGGGCGGGGAATTTATGCTTCGTATTGATGACACGGATGTGGAACGTTCAAAGGACGAGCATGTTGACGAAATTAAACGTGTTTTGACATGGCTTGGGCTTAATTGGGATGATTACGCGCATCAACGTGATCGCACCGATCGTTATGAGGAATGTATTGAAAAATTAAAGGCGGATGGGCGTTTATACCCATGCTATGAAACATCGGAGCAGTTGGATTTGAAGCGTAAATCGTTGCTGAACCGTGGTTTACCACCTATTTACGACCGTTCGGCCTTGGGTTTAACGGACGCGGAAAAGGCAAAGTTCGAGGCCGAGGGGCGCGTCCCTCATTGGCGTTTTAAATTGAACCACGCGCCGATCGAATGGAATGATTTGGTTCGTGACGCAGTGAAATTTGACGGGGCGACGATGTCTGACCCTGTTCTTATTCGTGAAAACGGCACGCCTCTTTATCATTTATGTTCTGTGATTGATGATATTGATTTTGAAATTACGCATGTGACGCGCGGTGAAGACCATGTGTCGAATACAGCGGCGCATATTCAGATGTTCGAGGCCTTGGGTGCGACACCACCGCAATTTGCGCATTTACCTTTATTGTCAGGGACAGAAGGCGAGAAATTGTCAAAACGGATTGGATCTTTRGCTTTGGAAGATATGAATCTCGAGGGCGGGTTCGAGGCCATGGCGATTGTGAGTTTTCTGTCCCGTCTTGGGACATCCATGCCGATTGAGGCGTTTACGGATGTTAAAGATTTGATCGAAACATTTGATTTTTCTAAGTTTTCTCGTGGAACGCCAAAGGTTGACCCCATGGAAATTGAGCGCATTAATGCAAAAATCGTTCATGATTATGATTATGACGCAGTGAAGAATCGCGCGGAACTGGATGGTGTTGATGAAGCGCTTTGGAACGGTGTGAAGGCGAATTTGGTTAAGGTCAAAGACGTTCAAAACTGGGTTCATGTAACCCAAGAAACATTGGATGTTTCGGTCGCGGATGAAGATAAAGATTATATCAAAACGGCGCTGTCGTGCCTGCCCGAAGGTGAAATCACTCCCGAAAGCTGGGGCGCATGGACGTCCGTCTTAAAGGAGCAAACGGATCGTAAGGGGCGCGCGTTATTTATGCCATTGCGTCAGGCGTTGACGGGCATGGATCATGGCCCTGAAATGGATAAAATGCTTCTTCTTTTGGGGCGTGATCGTACGGCAAGACGTTTGGAAAAGGCCGGGGCTTAACCGCCATCCCATTTATTTGTAATCGGCATTCTTCGGTCTCGGCCAAAGGCGTGGGGTGTGATTTTGACGCCCGGCGGGGATTGGCGGCGTTTATATTCACTGCGTGTTAAAAGCCCGTAAATTCGTTTTACAGTTTCATGTTCAAAACCATCATTGCTGACTTCTGTTACAGATTCTC
>NVSI01000009.1 GCA_002401195.1 Alphaproteobacteria bacterium | reverse complement strand
GCAATGGTGGGTTCAATTGGCAACCGCGATTGTGTTTGGGGTGTTTATTGGTTTGATGGTGATTGGGCAACCGTTTGGAGTGATTATGAGCGGAACGGGCGTGATCGCCTTGGCCGGAATTATCGTGAATAATAATATCGTTTTGATCGATACCTATGATTACCTGCATAAAAAGCAAGGGCTTGCGCCGCGTGAGGCCATTTTAATGACCGGTATTCAACGCTTCCGACCCGTGATGCTGACGACCGTGACGACTGTCTGCGGTTTGATCCCGATGGTATTGCAATTGAATATTGATTTTGTAAATCGAGACGTGACGATGGGCGCGCCATCCACGCAATGGTGGGTTCAATTGGCAACCGCGATTGTGTTTGGCCTTACATTTTCAACAATTTTGACGTTGGTTGTGACGCCCTCTGCATTGATGCTGCGCTATACTTTCGCGGAAAAAATCCGCTGGATAAAAAGTAAGTTTTCGCGCGGGTGATTTATGGTCTTGGGGCGGAACAGACGACCTTATTATCCTTGGTGATCTTTACATTGACAGAGCCACTATTTTTTACGATAGAAATGCATTCTGAGTTTAAAGAAGTATCTTTGATTTTATCAGGATTATTACCCATGACGTTATAAATCATTACTCCTGCGCCGATTGTGCCTGCCAAAAAACTAGTGATAATAAGGGTCATGAGTGGATTATCAAATTTTTCTTCCACAGCCGAAAAGCTACCTCCACAAAACGTGCTTGTGGCTTTTAAGTTAAAGTCAGGAAGGCTATTGAATAAATCGGTAATCATTACGTGCTCCAAATAATTTTTATACGTAGCTAATACCAATTATACTTCAATCTGTCAAATCATTTTAATTGGAGCGATAGTATTTCGCATGATATAATACCTCTTATGACACATTCCCAAACCATCCCCACATATCCTGTTTATGAAATGCTTGATAAAGCGGCGGCGCAATTTCCAAAGAATGCGGCGTTTGATTTTCTGGGTAAAAAATTCAACTGGAAAGATCTGCACGAGGCCGCGAACGCCTTTGCAAAGGGGTTGCAAGATTCCGAGGTTCCAAAGGGGACAAAAATCGGATTGATGTTGCCCAATTCTCCGAATTTTTTGGTGGCGTATTATGGCGCGTTAAAGGCCGGCATGACGGTGGTGAATTTTAACCCTCTCTATGCCGAGGAAGAATTAGAATTTCAGATTGAGGATTCGGAGACGGACATCATGGTCACGTTTGACCTGCATGCGACCTATGACAAGACGTTAAAAATGTTGGATCGCACGCGATTGAACCATATTATTGTGTGTCGCTTTGTCGATATTTTACCCTTCCCTAAAAACATTTTATTCCCGCTCGTGAAATCACGCGAGATTGTGACGTGGGAACGCGATGATCGCCATGTTGATTTTGATGATTTGATGGCGAATGACGGTACGTTTAAATCCGTTAAAATCAATCCTGAAAAAGACGTGGCTTTGCTTCAATACACAGGCGGCACGACAGGCGTTCCAAAGGGTGCGATGCTGACCCATGCGAATTTATCAGCCAATACGGAACAATGCTTGATTGCCTTTGACGGGGTTGGGCACGGCACTGAAAAAATGTTGGGTGTTATTCCGTTTTTTCATGTGTTTGCGATGACGGTGGTCATGAATTTGGCGGTTCGTATCGGCGCAGAAATTATTGCGGTTCCTCGGTTTGATTTAAAAGAAACACTGAAACTCATTCACAAGAAAAAGCCGACATGCTTTCCGGCTGTCCCTGCGATTTATAATGCGATCGCGAATTCGCCCATGCGCCATAAATATGATTTAACGTCGTTAAAACGCTGTATTTCTGGTGGTGCGCCCTTGCCCGTGGATGTAAAAAAGACATTTGAAGCGGAAACGGGGTGCGTGTTGGTCGAGGGGTATGGCCTGACGGAAACGTCWCCTGTCGCAAGTGTGAATCCATTAAACGGCGTGAATAAAAAAGGGTCGATCGGTCGGCCATTGACGGGTACGGACATTAAATTGGTTGATCCAGAATCAAATCGAGTTGTTGAGCGCGGTGAAAAAGGTGAGGTCTGTATCAAAGGCCCACAGGTCATGAAGGGGTATTGGAAAAATACAAAGGCGACCAAGGCCACTTTTTACGACGATAATTATTTACGGACGGGCGACATTGCGATGCAAGATGATGAAGGCTATTTCTTTGTCGTCGNTCKKAWCRMAGRTTTWRWYRYYASCNMYGGWTRTANNAWRYGWATYSKCGNWCAKKTTGAANGAGGYKWYCTAYSWTSANKAGNYRGTGNAWGNNAATRSWTTGTTGGCGGCCTTCCTGATCAAAAACGCGGTGAAATTGTGAAGGCATGGGTGAAATTAAAAGACGGGTATTCTCTTTCCGAAGCGGAAATTCGGATGTTTTTAGAAAATAAAATTTCGAAGATTGAAATGCCAAAAATTATCGAATTTCGAACCGATCCGTTGCCCAAAACAATGATTGGTAAATTGTCTCGTAAAGATATCATTGCTGAGGAAGCACAATCATAAGAAGGATGCAGGCTTTATTCCTGAAGCGGTGTGATTTGCACTTTACCATTTTTGATCGATAGGCCCATGCGGCCTTCCATCAAATCAACGCATTTTGATCCAAAAATTTCATGACGCCATCCGCGCATCGCGGGGACATCGGCCTTGTCACCATGCATGGCGATCAGTTCCAATTCATCCTTATCCGCAATTCGTTTGGGTGTGATATCATTTTCAGCCGCAACGATTTTTAAAAACACACGCAGAATTTCAAGGATTCCAGCCTTTGACGCGGGCGCAGATTTTTTCTTTTTCTTGCGCGGTAAATCTTGAGGATCCATTTTTGAAATCTGTTTAACGATATTCAGGAGCGCCTTTCCCATGTCGCGGTCAACTTGGGAGGCAGGGAAGCCACGCACACGGGCCAAGGCTTTGGCGTCTTTTGGCGCCGTGAGGGCGATTTCCATTAATGTGTCGTCTTTAATAACAAATCCTTTGGGCAGATTGCGTTTGGCGGCCTTTTCCTCGCGCCATGCGGCCAAGGCTTGCAACGCGCCGAGATGTTTTGGTTTATCCGAACGAATCTTTATTTTTTCCCAGGCTTTCATGGGTTTGATGGCATAAGTGTTCGGGTCTTGCAGATTGGCAAGATCCTCGCCGACCCATTTTCTGCGCCCGCGTGWGTCTAATTCTTCGACCATTTTATGATAGATMTCATCCAAATAAATCACATCTCCAAGGGCGTAATCGATTTGCGCCTGAGACAGAGGGCGCACAGACCAATCAGTGAATTGTTGAGATTTGCTGATTTCAATATCGCAGACGCTTTTGACAAGGTTCGCATAGGACACTTGGTCCCCGTATCCAAGGACAGACGCCGCAACTTGAGTATCGAAAATAGGGGCGGGCACTTTGCCGCATAAGTGATAGAAAATCTCTAAATCTTGATAGGCGGAGTGCAAGACCTTGATAATGTCAGGGTCAAACAACATTTCAAGCAGAGGTTCCATGTCTGTGTTGCTATCGAGTGGGTCAATATAATAAGGATCGATCCCTGGGCCGCTCACTTGAATAAGGCAGAGTTTGGAGAAATATGTTTTCTCACGCAGGAATTCTGTATCGATCAGGATGTATTCTGGTTTGTTTGTCATTTTTATCTTTTACTTCTTTTTCTCCTCCCTTTATAAACGGTATGGAAAAATAAGAAAGAGTGCTTATGACACATATCATTACGATCGATGGCCCCGCGGCAAGCGGTAAAGGAACTTTGGCTCGCAAACTGGCGGATCATATGGATTATTTCTATCTGGATACGGGTGCGATGTATCGTTTGATTGGGTTGGCCGTTTTAAACGCGAATATTATTCCCGAAGATTCGGAAGATCAGATTGCGGATATGGGAACGGATATGGCGAACGGGTTTCAGGCCGACATGATGGCGAACCCCGATTTAAAACGGGATGATGTGGGGCAATACGCATCGCGATGCGCCTCATTGCCAAAGGTGCGATTGGCCGTTTTGGACCTTCAACGTTCCTTGGCGAATAACCCACCCGAAAACGCTCAAGGCTCGGTTTTGGATGGCCGCGATTGCGGGACGGTTGTGTGTCCAGAAGCGGCCGTTAAAATTTATATCACGGCGGATGTGAATGAACGCGCGAAACGTCGTCATGCGGAATTACAATCAAAAGGGATCGATACCCCGTTCGAAGAGGTTCTGGACGACATGAAAATGCGCGATGACCGCGATATGAATCGTACAACCGCGCCACTAAAACCAGCGGATGACGCCACGATTTTGGATACGTCGTCTCTGACGATTGATAATGCCTTTGCGGTTTTAAAACGGATCGTTGAAAAACAAGCTTGATCTCTTGAAACGCTTTATGTCATAGTTATCTTATGAATTTCGGAGCAACATTTACTCTTAACCTCCTGCGACTTATGACCCCTTGATACGGGCATAAGGAAATTCTTTCATTTRCAAATATCTGAATACACCTCCGTACAGGGATTTTTCAAAAAACCATTTTGTTAAATTTTATTTATATGACGGAGAGTATTCATGCCTATATCCCAAGACCAAAACAATCAGATTATTATTTTTGACACGACATTAAGAGATGGGGAGCAATCCCCTGGATTTTCAATGAATACGAATGATAAAATTCACATGGCACAGCGGCTTTCGCATTTGGGTGTGGATGTGATGGAGGCGGGATTTCCCATTGCATCCCCCGATGACTGGAATGCCGTTCATGAAATATCAAAAATTATAAAGSGCACGGTCATTGCGGGATTGGCGCGATCGAGTGAGAAAGACATTACGGCCGCGGCATCGGCAATAAAACCAGCAGAGCGCGGGCGTATTCATACATTTATTGCGACCTCTGATCTTCATATGAAACATAAATTGAAAAAATCACGGGATGAAGTGATTGATATGATCGGGGAGAGCGTTTCAATGGCGCGCGGATATACGGATGATGTGGAATGGTCGGCCGAAGATGCAAGCCGTTCTGATGCTGATTTTTTATGTTTTGCCGTCGATACCGCGATTAAAGCGGGCGCCACAACCATTAATTTGCCTGATACAGTTGGGTATGCCGAGCCGGACGATTATGCGGAAATGTTTGTATCGGTGATGAACCGTGTTCCCAATGCGGACCGTGTTGTATTTTCCGCCCATTGTCACAATGACCGCGGAATGGCGGTTGCCAATTCTTTGGCGGCGGTGAAAATAGGTGTTCGCCAAGTCGAGGGAACGATCAATGGTATAGGGGAGCGCGCAGGGAATGCCGCGATCGAAGAAGTTGTCATGGCAATGGCATCACGCCCTGATAAATATCCGTTTCAAAACAATGTCGTGACGTCTGAATTTATGAAAGCCTCGCAATGTTTAGAGGATATCACGGGAATCGGCGTGCAACCGAATAAGGCGATTGTGGGCGCCAATGCATTCGCGCATGAGGCAGGCATACACCAAGACGGCATGCTTAAAAATCGAATGACGTATGAAATTATGACTCCCGAATCTGTAGGCGCGGATGGATCATCCCTTGTGATTGGAAAGCATTCAGGGCGCGCGGCAGTGGCAAGTAAGCTGAAATCATTGGGATTTTATGGTGTTAACAAGCGTGACTTAGGCGCAGTTTTTAATGATATTATTCGCGCGGCCGATCAAAATAAATCCGTTCCCGATGATATGATTCACACGATCGCAGTTCAGCATTTAAGGGCGGGGTGACAAATCCCTTGCAATCCATGACCACTCGCGTTAAAAAGGCGCGTTATTCACAGGCTGGGGGAGACCCCGTGCAAGCTTATGTGTTTAGCGTATAAAACTTGAAAGTGAGACTATTATTATGGCTGGAACTGCAGCAAAACTACTAGACAGAGAAGAGAGCAATGACTTCGCCGCTCTCCTCGGTGAAGTTATGGGCGAAAATGAAACATTTGTTGGAAGCGTTGTAACGGGAACAATCGTTGGGTTTACACCTGACTCTGTGATCGTTGACGTTGGATTAAAATCCGAAGGACGTATTCCATTTAAAGAATTCGGAATTGCGGGAAGCAAACCTGAACTAAACCTTGGTGACGAGGTTGAAGTTTTTGTTGACCGTTTGGAAGATAAGAATGGCGAAGCGGTATTGAGCCGCGATAAAGCCCGTCGCGAAGAAGCGTGGGTTGAGCTTGAGAAAATGCACGAAAAAGAAGAACGTGTAACGGGCGTTATGTTCGGTAAAGTGAAGGGTGGCTTTACAGTTGACCTGAACGGCGCTGTTGCATTCCTTCCTGGATCTCAGGTTGATATCCGTCCAATTCGTGATGTATCTGCATTGATGGGTACACCACAACCATTCCAAATCTTGAAGATGGACCGCGCACGCGGAAACATCGTTGTGTCACGTCGTGCGATTCTTGAAGAATCACGTAACGAAGCACGGAGCGACCTCATGGGTACAATGGAAGAGGGTAAAATCCTTCAGGGTATCGTTAAAAATATCACAGATTACGGCGCGTTCGTTGATCTTGGTGGTATTGACGGTCTTCTCCATGTGACGGATATTTCGTACAAGCGTATCAATCACCCATCAGACAGTTTGACTATCGGTCAAAATGTTGATGTCATGGTTATTCGTTATAACGAAGAAACGGGCCGTGTATCTTTGGGGATGAAGCAGCTTGAGGAAGATCCTTGGGATGGCGCAGAAAACAAATACCCGGTGGGCGCGGAATACAAAGGTCGTATTTCAAACATCACTGATTATGGTGCATTTGTTGAGCTTGACGAAGGAATTGAAGGTTTGGTTCACGTTTCAGAAATGTCATGGACAAAGAAAAATGTTCACCCAAGCAAGATCGTTTCTACATCTGAGGAAGTGACTGTGAAGGTATTGGATGTTGATCTTGAAAAACGCCGTATCTCTTTGGGGATTAAGCAAACTCAAGAAAATCCTTGGGCTGGCTATATTGCGTCTCAGACCATTGGTACAGAAATCGAAGGTGAAGTTCGTAACATCACTGAATTCGGTATCTTTGTTGCCTTGTCTGATGAAATTGACGGTATGGTTCACTTGTCTGACGTGTCTTGGGAAGATCAATCCGAAGACGTTTTGAAAACATTCACAAAAGGTGACATGGTTAAGGCCAAGATCCTGGACATGGATGCGGACAAAGAACGCGTTGCATTGGGAATGAAACAGTTGACGGAAGATCCATTTAAAGGCGCCATGGATGGCGTTGCCAAAGGGTCTGTTGTGACTGGTACGATTACTGAGATCGAATCAGGGGGCGTGAAGCTTGAAATTAATGAAACTCTTAAAGGCTACATTAAGAAGGCTGATCTTTCTTCTGAGCGTTCTGAGCAACGTCCTGACCGTTTCGCCGTTGGTGAAAAGGTTGATGCCAAAGTGATGAAAATTGATATGAGATCAAAAGAAATCACATTGTCGATCAAAGCGTACGAGCAAGAGCAAAATAAAACTGCGATGGAGAAATTTGGTTCAACTGAATCAGGTGCCTCATTGGGTGATATTCTTGGCGCGGCGTTGAAAGACGGTAAGTAAGATATAATCTTTAAATTGAATTTTAAAACCCCGTGCGAAAGTGCGGGGTTTTTGCTTGCGAAAACGAAAACGGCCGACGTTCTAATCTGGATCGGCGCCGCTTAAATCGATAATGCGGGGTTCATGCCCGCAATCATTCATGAATTGAAGAAGGCCACTAGGCGCCATTGTGATCGTCATGGTGTTGTGAAGGGGGTGATAGGCGACAAGGTCGGCCTCCATCATGGATTWCTCTAGAATAATTGTAATTCCCTCTGGCGCGGCATTGACGGCTGACAGGGGCGTGACGGATCCTGGAAACACACCCAGAGTATCAAACAATCGTTCGGGCGATCCGAATGAGAAACTCTTAACGCCAAGAAGCGCCGCTAGTTTTTTAAGGTTGATCGGTGTAATGTCGGATAAGGTAATCAAGAAATTCTGTTTCTTTTTTGTCCGTAAAAACATGTTGCGCGTATGAAGGCCAGGGATGCTTCCGCTCACTTTTTCGCTTTCGGCGACGGTAAAAACGGCCTCGTGTTCATAGGGTGTGTGGTTGATTTTGAGGGCGGTTAATCGCGCCATTAATGTCTGTGGAGAGGTTGGCATTAAATTCATGTCGTTCATTTGATTTTTCCTCTTGAAATCTATTTTAAAATCGATATAACAGGGTTCGATTGTAAAAATCAAGAATGCGGATGTAGCTCAGTGGTAGAGCGCAACCTTGCCAAGGTTGAAGTCGCGAGTTCGAACCTCGTCATCCGCTCCAATTTTCCACAAAAAACACTTTAAAATCAATTGCTTAATATTACGATTTTTGACAGTCATTTCACTGGAGTGAGATACATACTGTGATACAAAGTAAAAAACGAGTACCGTGCTATATCCTTTCCCGTTATGGAATTTATTACTTCCATATGAGAATTAAAAAAGAAAATCGAAATTTTCAACGTTTTAAATCAGGATTAATTAGAAAGTCTCTAAAAACCACTGATTATATACCCCTAAACTTTTGAAGTGGTTTAATCAGAAATATATATTTGAAACATTTGTTAAAAAAGAAAGTGATAAGGGGAAAGTACTGAAATCTTTTCATTCTTTTAGGCATACCTTTATAAATTACGAAAAGCAAAAAAGATTAGATAGAGAAATATTAGAAGAGGTTGTCGGGCATTCTTCTGGAAAAACAGTCCATGATGACTATCAAAAAGGCTTCAGCATTCAAGCTAAGGGTGATGGAAGAGGTTGAGGGTTAATAATGGTGAGTGCTATTTTTTCTAAGCCTTTCTGAGAAGAAATACAGGATTTCTAATATGGCTTAACGGCTTCTTAATATTTACATATCATATTATCTTTCATGGGACAGATAATTGATAATCGTGAAAAAATTGTAACGGCTTGGGAAAGTATAGCTAAGGAAGCATCTCAAAAAACAGATCGAGATAATGCTGATTTTACAAGAACAATACAATTCACATTAGGTGGAGGATTGCTATTTAATACGATGCTTTTAGCTCGTTTAGATACATTAGATCTAACAAATCAAGCCAGTATGATACTTGGCGCATTTTGTATTTCTGCTGTTTATATTGCTCATTTGAAAAATTCTACAAAAGTTGCTTTTAATGAAGCCGTTGGGAAGCATTCTCAATCTCAAATTAAGCATACAATCGAAAATTATAAAAAGAAGAAACTTGTTCTTCCAACGTACGAAGAAGCAGAGGCGCATGTTAGAGATAATAAATTAAGTCAGAACGGTTTAATACGAGGTATATTCCATCTAAGAAGTRCTATGATTGCCGGCGGTATTGCTTCAATGGTCGCAGTATCAGGGGGAGATGATGTAAATCCTCAAGCGCAAACACCGAGAAATCCAGAAGATGATGAATATTGCTTAATCTTAAGTGAGGATAGCTCTAAGGTCGAGGAGCCACCACAGAATTCGAAATTGTGCTTTCGTTTTGTCCCGTAACATATGATTTAATTTCACTGCCGTGAACACCAGCCGTATAAAAAGCTAATCCAACCATTAAACCAATAGTTGCTTGCCCAATAGTTACTGGGTGATTATCTGATTTATCCCTTATCTTTTCAGGTAAAGCGGGCTTGTTAAATATTGACGAAACTAAATTCATAGTCTCTTTTATCAAATAATGACTCATAAAGTCAAATTTTACTCTTCAATATGTCGGGTTTATAGTTATATAGAGGCAAAACTTCTTTCGGACGATATGAAAGATATTAACTAAAAAAGATATTGAATTAGGAAAAGAGGCCTAACTGGCCTTTTTTCTATTTTAAAGTAGGTCATAGCTTAGAATTAAAAAAATTATTTTTATAAAGTTCTATTGTTTCATCCTTAATTTCAAATAAATTTTGATAATCATCTGATCCTTCCCTGAAACGTCAATGTCAACTTCTGGAATTATGAGTGCTTGATCTTTCTTGAGAAAAAGATCCGCAGGTGACATTGTGCCGTTTTTTATACTCCACGTCATATCTATTGATTTTGGTACAATTGTTATTTGATAGCCAGAAAAATGAATTTTGTATGCTCGTTTTCCTGCTAACTTACTGGCTGTAAAAGAGATCACATCTTGATATTTAATATTGGGAGCATCTTTAAAAATAAGAACCGAGAAAATATCATCCCGTAAATCAATATCATCTTTTAAACATTTAAGTGCTATATCCTCATATGGTCCAAGTGTTACTCGAGCATACTCGTCCCTCTTGGAAATCGAAGCTCTCCATATTAAGGATATAAAGAATTTTTTTAACTTGGTATAATCCACTTGTACGGATGGAAAAATATAACAAGGTTTCCTGCCATCTTTATATTTTGATATTTCATCTATAAGGAGAGTCTTTGCATAACCATCATAATCACCGATTATATTATCACATGTGGCACAAAGAATATTTTGATCATATGGACCTATAGGTCTGTTCTTTGTATAGTGGATTTCTGTTGAGACCTCAAGAAAGCCTTTATCTTTAATACTGTTGCTCTCTGATCCTTTTAAAAAGCCTTTGGGTATAATATGAGCCTGAATTAATTTACATTCTTGATGGCAGTAATTACATTTTTGTTTCATTCGGTATTAAACTCTCAATTTCAACTAGCCATTGATCAAAGTTAGGACAAATATCTCTAATTTTATCTAGGCCGATCTCTTCGGCAATATTAGGTCCGTGAACGGTTTTTTTGTAATTTGTTTTTCCTAGCAGCCTTTTAGAAGGGGCGGTATCTGGAGAATTATTAATTTTTTCTGGTTCATTATTAAATTTCTTTAATGTATCTTGAGTCCACTTTAATAGATCTGCACCACTTAAAATACGCTCTATTGCTTTTGCGATCGTGTTTGCAATTAAAGAGTAAGGCCCATTTTTCCGAGCGCGCCAACCATCTTTGATCGGGCGGCGTTGGGCGCTTTGTCTGAAAGTTTGGCGAGGCCTGTTATTATTTGTTCTTCATCGCTATAGTGGTTATCCAGTTGGGACATTGTTTGGTACGCGATTTGTGCCCATTCTTCTTTTTTCGCTTTTGGGGATCCTGATAATTTTTTGTCGGCCAAGGCTTCGGCGAGCGCTTTGATTGTTGTTTGGTCGTTTGTAGAGATCACTTGGTCGATCATCACAGTGATGCGTTTTGATCTTGATTGACGCGATAGAGCAGAGAGTGCATTGATGGCTGCCCTGCCGTCAGGGTCTGTATCTATATATTTTTTGCATAGGTCGATGGCGCGCGGCGTGTTCACTTTGGACAGTGACCAGATTTGAGTGTTCATAAGGTTGGCCGTTTTCCAATGCTCTGTACCGTTTACGAGCTGTTCAGCAAATGCAAACGCGCGGTCTTCGTCATATTGAGCTAGGGCACCGATTTGATCGATGGTGTTTGATGTAACATAGGTGTACCAGCTTTTGACCTCGGCGTGGTCGCCTTTGTGATGATTGGGTATGTTCCTGTAATCAGAAAGCTCGCCCATCAGCTCAAAGGCGCGCTCTTTATCCAGTGACGCAATTATAGGAAGTTGGTTGGCGATTTCTTTCAGTGTTTCAATAAGTGTTGGTTTTCCTGTTTCTGAGTGCAAAATATATTCGACCAATTCCATGCTTCTTTTTGCATCAATGGCGGCGAGTGTGGGGAGGTGCTCTAAAATTTTTTTCGCGGTCTTTTTGTCTTGCGTTATGACGGATTTGGCTAATTTAAAGACTGGGTTTGTTTGTGTGGGGTTATGTTGGTGGGCGATTGTGGCTATATCGTTAAGCTTATCGGCGAAGATGTCGGAGAGGCCGCTATCATTTTTTGTTAAAATGTCATGCGCCAATTTCGTGGATTTTTTTACGTCTTTTCTGAAGAAGCTTGTGATGTATTTTGAAAGTGTTTCTGGCGCCTTTGAATATCTTGAGCCTTTTACAGGGATTGTAATTGCGCGGGCCATGTCAAAGGCGACGTCTGGTTTTGAATTTAAAATGCTGAGAGGTTTGTATGCTATTCCTGTGGCGATCTTCTCGTTTTTGTCTGTGGCAAGTTTTGCCGTGAGCGCGAGGCCAAATTGTGGAGATTTCTCGATGATTCTTGGGAGTTTGTCTATGAGTGCATAACGGTCTTTGAGCAACATTGTTGGCACGTCAAGGACGGCTGCGGCCCAATCATTTTTGGCAAGGTTTGCTGTATTTGAATCTGTCATTATTAAATCTCCCATTTGAATATGTACATATTAAGTAAGGGCTGAGTTTGTTCGTGTCAATAAAATTATGAAAAGGCGAATCTGGCAACGGTGTTTTAGGTCGTTGCGATGCCTTGCTGGGTTTGTTTTGGAATAGTTTAACTCTTTCTTCATTTTTTCCTTGACGAGGCTGTGGGTAAAAGCGTATAACCCGCGGGAACGAATGAATCGGATGGTAATTGATGTCCAGCTCTTGATTCCTCTTTGATAGATAACCGACCAAATTGTCGGCCTTTATCGACGAGGCTTTATCAGCAAACATCATTTCCTAAAAAATTCATCTTTTTCGCGAATAACACTTGATTTGCGGGTATTGATGTGGTTTTTAGCGCTATCCATAAAAGAGATAAAAAGGAGTTCGGCGTATGCCAACGATACAACAACTTATTAGAAAGCCTCGCGCCGTCGGCGGGAAAAAGGCAATGAAGGCCAAGAAAAACCGTGCATTGAAAGAATGTCCGCAACGTCGTGGCGTTTGTACACGTGTTTACACAACAACACCTAAGAAGCCTAACTCCGCGCTTCGTAAGGTTGCGAAGGTTCGTTTAACAACGGGCTATGAAGTTATTTGTTATATCCCGGGTGAAGGTCACAATTTGCAGGAACACTCCGTTGTTCTTGTTCGCGGTGGTCGCGTAAAAGATTTGCCGGGTGTGCGTTATACAGTGATCCGCGGTACGTTGGATACACAGGGTGTTAAAGACCGTAAGAACTCACGTTCACGTTACGGTGCTAAGAAAGGTAAATAGAATATGTCACGTCGTCATGCAGCCGAGAAACGTCAGGTTCTTCCTGATCCACAATTTAATGATGAAATTTTAACAAAATTCATGAACAACTTGATGAGGGACGGTAAAAAATCCGTTGCTGAGAAAATTGTTTATGGTGCGTTGGAAATCATGGCAGAAAAAGCCGCAAATGATAAATCTCTTGATGAGCCAGTTTCAGAAGAGGGTGGTGCAGACGAAAGTGGCACGACATCTGCGGATGGTCATAAAGGTCTTCGCGTGTTTCACAAGGCTTTGAAAAATACAGCGCCTCAGTTGGAGGTTCGTTCACGCCGTGTTGGTGGTGCAACGTATCAGGTTCCTGTTGAGGTTCGCTTTGACCGTGCGCGCGCTTTGGCGATGCGTTGGTTGATTGAGGCGGCGCGTAAGCGCGGAGAACGTACAATGAAGGACCGCTTGGCGGCTGAATTGTTGGATGCGGCAAATGATCGCGGAAATGCGATGAAAAAACGTGAAGATACGCACAAAATGGCAGAAGCAAACAAGGCTTTCGCTCACTTCCGTTGGTAGAACATTAAAAAGTTAATTTAGGATTATAAGATGTCAGAAGAAATCATACCATTAGAAGACTACCGTAACTTCGGAATTATGGCGCATATTGATGCGGGTAAGACCACATGTACGGAACGTATTTTGTACTATACAGGTAAGTCTCATAAAATTGGTGAAGTTCACGATGGCGCGGCCACGATGGATTGGATGGAGCAAGAGCAAGAGCGTGGTATTACGATTACGTCTGCGGCGACAACGACATTCTGGGAACATCCTGAAAATGGTAACCGGTTGCGTTACAACATTATTGACACACCAGGTCACGTTGACTTCACGATTGAGGTTGAACGTTCATTGCGTGTTCTTGATGGCGCAGTTGCTGTTTTGGATGCGAATGCGGGTGTTGAGCCTCAGACTGAAACAGTTTGGCGTCAGGGCGATAAGTATGATGTTCCGCGTATGGTTTTTGTCAATAAAATGGATAAAATCGGCGCTGACTTTTATAATTGTGAAAAAATGATGGTTGATCGCCTTGGTGCGACACCGATCGTTATTCAACTTCCAATCGGCGCCGAAGATCATTTCTCTGGCGTTGTTGATTTGTTGAAAATGAAGGCGATCGTTTGGGATGCTGAAACATTGGGTGCGTCATTCCATGAGGAAGAAATTCCAGCTGACCTTCTCGATAAGGCCAAAGAATATCGCGAAAAATTAATTGAAGTTGCTGTTGATCAAGATGATGCGGCGATGGAGGCGTACCTTGATGGTAGTGAACCTGATATTGCAACGTTAAAAGCGTGTATCCGTAAGGGAACGATTGCTGGTGATTTTGTGCCGATGCTTTGTGGTTCAGCGTTTAAAAACAAAGGTGTTCAGCCAATGTTGGATGCTGTTGCTGACTTCTTGCCATCTCCGTTGGATGTTGCTGCAATGAAGGGTGTGGACGTTGACTCTGGCGAGCCACTTGAGCGTAAAATTTCTGTCGATGAACCGTTTTCTGGTTTGGCGTTTAAGATTATGAATGACCCATTTGTTGGTTCATTGACGTTCGTGCGTATTTACTCAGGTGTTCTTGAATCGGGTTCATATGTTCAAAATTCTGTTAAGGACAAGCGCGAGCGCGTTGGTCGTATGTTATTGATGCACTCAAATAACCGTGAAGAAATTAAGGTTGCGCGTGCGGGTGATATTGTTGCTTTGGTTGGAATGAAGGTTTCAACAACGGGTGATACTTTGTGTGATATCAATAATCAAATTATTCTTGAGCGTATGGAATTTCCGGCCCCAGTGATCGAGATTGCTGTTGAGCCAAAAACGAAAGCTGACCAAGAAAAAATGGGTATAGCCTTGCAACGTTTGGCTGCGGAAGATCCGTCATTCTCTGTGTCTGTTGACCATGAATCTGGTCAAACAATCATGAAGGGTCAGGGCGAATTGCACTTGGACGTTTTGGTTGATCGTATGAGACGTGAATTTAAAGTTGAGGCCAATATTGGCGCTCCTCAGGTTGCGTATCGTGAAACAATCACGAAAGAAGTCGAAATTGATTACACTCACAAGAAACAATCGGGTGGTTCAGGTCAGTTTGCGCGCGTTATTATGCAGTTCAAACCGTCGACTGAAGTTGATGAAGAGACAGGCGAGAAAATTAATTTTGCATTCACTGATACTGTTGTTGGTGGTAATGTTCCTAAGGAATATATCCCTGGTGTTAAAAAGGGTGTTGAAWCGTCGAAAGATAACGGAATTATCGCTGGTTTCCCTGTGATTGATTTTGTTTGTAACTTGTCTGATGGATCGTATCACGATGTTGACTCGTCTGTTATGGCGTTTGAGATTGCAGGTCGTTCAGCATTTAAAGAGGCGATGCAAAAGGCTGGCCCACAATTACTTGAGCCAGTGATGAAGGTCGAAGTGGTTACACCGGAAGATTATATGGGTGATATCATTGGTGACTTGAATTCTCGTCGTGGCCTTGTTCAGGGAATGGACGATCGTGGAAATGCGAAAGTTATAAATGCGGTTGTGCCGTTGGCGAATATGTTTGGGTATATTAACCCATTGCGTTCAATGTCATCAGGTCGTGCGCAATTCTCAATGGTGTTCTCTCATTACGAGCCAGTGCCAGCAGCGGTTGCAGAAGAAATTAAAGAAAAACTGGCCGCTTAGGTCAACATTAAAAACTAAGGAGTATAGTTATGAGTAAAGAAAAATTTGAACGGAATAAACCTCACGTCAACGTTGGAACAATTGGTCACGTTGACCATGGTAAGACAACATTGACAGCGGCAATCACAAAATATTTTGGTGAGTTTAAACCGTATGACCAGATTGATGGAGCGCCAGAAGAGCGTGAACGCGGCATTACAATTTCAACGGCTCACGTTGAATATGAAACAGAAAATCGCCACTACGCCCATGTTGACTGTCCAGGTCACGCCGATTACGTGAAAAACATGATTACGGGTGCGGCTCAAATGGATGGCGGTATTTTGGTTGTGAACGCGGCCGATGGTCCGATGCCACAAACACGTGAGCACATCCTTCTTGCGCGTCAAGTTGGTGTTCCGGCTTTGGTTGTTTTCATGAACAAAGTTGACCAAGTTGATGATCCAGAATTGTTGGAATTGGTTGAGATGGAAATCCGCGAATTGTTGACATCATATGAATTCCCTGGTGATGATATTCCTATTATTTCAGGGTCGGCTTTGGCCGCTCTTGAGGGTCGCGATCCAGAAATCGGAGAGAACAAAATCCGTGAATTGATGGCGGCTGTGGATAGTTTCATTCCAGAACCGGCGCGTCCACTGGACAAGCCATTTTTGATGCCTATCGAAGATGTGTTCTCAATTTCAGGTCGTGGTACGGTCTGTACAGGTCGTATCGAACAAGGGATTGTGAATGTTGGAGACGAGATTGAAATCGTTGGTATCAAAGATACGCAAAAAACAATCATAACAGGTGTTGAAATGTTCCGTAAGTTGTTGGATTCAGGTCAAGCTGGTGACAATGTTGGTGCTCTGCTTCGTGGAACGAAACGTGAAGAAGTTGAACGCGGACAGGTTTTATGTAAGCCCGGCTCAATTACTCCACACACGAAATTCACGGGTGAAGCGTATATTTTGTCAAAAGATGAAGGCGGACGCCATACACCGTTTTTCGCGAATTACCGCCCACAATTTTACTTCCGTACAACGGATGTAACGGGCGTTGTAACATTGCCAGCCGGCACAGAAATGGTCATGCCAGGCGATAACGTGAATATCGAAGTTGAATTGATTGCGCCAATCGCGATGACAGAAGGCCTTCGCTTTGCGATCCGTGAAGGCGGACGGACTGTTGGCGCCGGCGTTGTTGCAAAAATTACACAGTAATTAAGACGCACCATATATAATTTAAAGGCGGCCTTCGGGGCGCCTTTTTCTATGCGCTTGCGCTCGTTGTGATATCCTTCTTAAAGTTCATCGCGTGCCATGATATAGTGTCTTCTAACATAAAAGGATATTCCATGACTGATTTAGACATCATCCATAACGAGCGGATCAAGGTTCAAGCACCCGAAGCCATCGCCGATACGAAAGAGTTGTTTGGTTTTGACATTCCGTTTGAGGTGAAACGATTTGGCCTTGCAACGGATTTTGTCCCGCCGCGTGATGATGCGTATGTGTTTGATAAGGATACAACGCTCGCGATTTTGGCGGGGTTCGTGTTTAACCGCCGCGTGATGATTCAGGGGTATCACGGAACGGGGAAATCATCCCATATTGAACAAGTCGCCGCGCGCCTGAATTGGCCGTGTGTACGGATTAATTTGGACAGCCATATTTCCCGTGTTGATTTGCTTGGTAAGGATGCGATTGTTTTAAAAGAAGGACGTCAGGTGACGGAATACCAAGAAGGTTTACTCCCTTGGGCGATGCAAAACCCAGTGGCATTATGCTTTGACGAATATGATGCGGGGCGTCCCGATGTGATGTTTGTGATCCAAAGATTGCTAGAGGCTGAAGGACGCATGACGATGTTGGAGCAAAATAAAGTCATTCGCGCGCATCAATCATTCCGTCTGTTTTCAACGACAAATACAATCGGTTTGGGTGATGCGACAGGGCTGTATCACGGGACTCAGCAAATTAACGCGGGGCAAATGGATCGATGGAACATGGTTCATACATTGAATTATCTGCCCCATGAACAAGAGGCAGCGATCATGGTATCGCGTTTCCCAGATTTCGATAAAGAACAAATTGACCTTATGGTGCGCCTTGCTGATATGACGCGGACGGGCTTTATCGCGGGGGATTTATCAACATTGATGAGCCCGCGCACGATCATGAGCTGGATTGAAAATCTAGATATTTTAAAAGATCGCGAAACGGCTTTCCGTCTGAGCTTCTTGAATAAATGTGATGAATTGGAACGTCCGACCGTTGGGGAATATTACCAACGCGTGTTTGGCGTTGATTTGGTTTGATTTTTAAATCGTAGGGATTGAGAGACTTAAATGCTTAAAATTATTAAAGCTCAAGAAGATAACATTGATACGGTTGTAAATTTACTGGAGGCGATGCAGCAAGAATTGGAAGAATTTGATTTTCAAAAAGATACGGTTAAAGAGGTCATTTTGTCCGATATTCCAAAAGGTGTGGATTGGTTTTTATTTCAATATGGTGACGTTATTATAGGGACATGCCATCTGCAATATCTTCACAATTACTGGCGTAAACAAAAACGATACTATTTAGGCGGCTTTTACTTATTACCTGAATATCGCCAAAAAGGATATTTTAAAAAAATTTACGCTCTCCTTAAAGAGTGGGCGAAAAATAATAACGGCATTCAAATTTACTGCCACATTTATGAAGGTAATGATCTGAGCCTTGGTGCATTCAAATCTGTGGGCATGAAAGATGAAGGGTATCGCCTCATGATCGATCATTGGGACTGAGGAATATTTTTAAAATATGACCGATAAAAACCAAACAGACATCGAATCTTTAACTGAGTCCGCCTATCGCGCGGTATCAGGGGACGTACATGGCGATGTGAGTTTTGGCGGTGGTCAGGCGTCTTTGACCACTGGTAACCATCGCTTGATTCAAAAAAAGAAAAAGATGACGGCGCGCCTTCCTGCGCCGGCGCAAAATGAACCGTTATCAAACCAACTTCATCTTCGTGGCGCYGCGGATGCGACGGCTTTGTACCGGCGGTATCATAATGATGTAATCCATGCGCGAACGGGGCTTAATACCGTTGAGGGGCGTGCGTTATTTGACGTGTTGGAACAAGTCCGATGCGAGGCAGTGGGCGCGCGTAAAATGCAGGGCGTGGCACGAAATTTGAATGCGGCGTTGGAAGAAGCGTGCGTCAAAAAACGATATCACGAGGCCGCGGATAAGGGCGCACCAATCCCTGTCGCGGATGGGGTGTACGTGTTGGCGTTTGAGGCCTTAACAGGGCAAGAATTACAGACGGCATCATCCGCGGCGGCACAGGCATGGCGCCCTTTGTTAACGGCGCGATTTGGTGATGGGAATGGATTTTCGGATCTCTATACCCATGTCGCGGATCAAAAGAAATTCGCAAATTTATCTGAAATATTTATTCGGCGATGGATGGGAATTGATGCTCCGCAAGATCGTGGAGAGACAGAGTCAGGCGATAATGCAGATGAATTAGAATCTCTTGCGGATGACGGTGACGTTGGTTCTGATCCTTCTCAATCTCGTGGTGATGATGACAGTCAAGATGATATGACGAGCGCGGAAGGCGCGCCTTCGGACGCGTTCGAGGATGAGGCCGCGGGAACGCAAGAAACGGAATTGGCGGATTCTGATATGATGGGTGATCAATTGGACGATGGCGGTTCTGATGCGCAAGGAACCCCAAAAGAATTTGAAAATCCAACTCATTTTTTGGAAGATCGGGCGCACACGTACGACGCGTACACAAATGATTTTGATGAGGTGGTTGAAGCGACAAAACTGGCCACGGCAGAAGAGCTTCGATCCCTTCGCGTTCAATTGGATGATCAATTAAAACCTCTTCAGGCATTGACTGGAAAACTCGCCAACCGATTACAGCGTATTTTGTTGGCGCGCCAACAACGACAATGGCGCTTTGATCTGGAGGAAGGAACGCTTAATACCGCGCGCCTTGCACGCATTATTGCGGATCCGACAATTCCTGTGACCTATAAACAAGAAATTGAAACAGATTTCCAAGATACAGTTTTAACATTATTGATTGATAATTCAGGGTCGATGCGTGGGCGCCCGATTACGGTGGCGGCCTTAACGGCGGATATTTTGGCACGAACGTTGGAGAGGTGCGGGGTAAAGGTTGAAATATTGGGGTTCACAACCGCCAATTGGAAGGGCGGGCAATCCCGTCGTCAATGGACGGAAAGCGGGCGACCCGCCAATCCTGGACGATTAAATGATATCCGACATATTATTTATAAGGCCGCGGATGCACCGCTCCGTCGGAATAGGTCGAACCTCGCCTTGATGTTAAAAGAAGGAATTTTAAAAGAAAACATCGATGGTGAGGCCTTGGTTTGGGCGTATAAACGCCTGCAAGCGCGCAGCGAAGATCGTAAAATTATGATGGTGATTTCTGATGGTGCGCCGGTCGATGATTCAACATTATCCGCCAATGAAGTCGGGTATTTAGAGCGTGATTTACATCATGTTATTCAAGGGATTGAAAAGCAATCCGACATTGAATTAACGGCCATTGGAATTGGTCACGATGTTGGAAAATATTATAAAAATGCGGTCACAATCCGTGATGCAGCGCACCTTCCAGCCATTATGATGAATGAATTAGCCAGTTTATTTCAAAAATAATAAAGAACCATATTGACAAATATGCGCCCGTATGGTTTAATAAGGCATAAATCTGATATCGAATTGATCAGAATAAAGGGCTGCGGAAGAGGATTTTTTCTACACTAGCTTTTTGTTTTGAACAGAAAGGGAAATCAGATGAAAAAATTATCGTCTACAAAACAATTTAATCGCGCCGTGACCTCGTTGGCGGACACATGCCAATTTTATAAGGCGGCCTTTACTACACGGATCAGCCGCGTGCGATTTAATCAAGATATACAGCAAAAAAGACGCTCTCACTCTCACTATTCCTTTTGTTTATAAGGCATGGGGATGAGAGATAAATTATCGATGGATTCTATTGAGGATCGTTTAACAAAATCCGCTAAAATCAAACTCCGCTTGTGCAAAATTTTTAAAACGGCAAGCGCGGTGAATTATGATGATGTGTTTCAACATAAATGGAAAATTCCATTTTATGTTTTTCCGTCATTTGGGATTGGAACCGTGATTATGTTGGCCACTTTTGCCTATTATGCGGCAGGCACCACCGAAGAGAGCAAAAAATCTTGGACGCAAATAACGAATTCGTTTTCAAAGCCGATTCATTACGCGTTGTACGAAGATTTCATGGTGGCGAATAAAAAAAATCCAGAAAAAATGGACGTTCATGCGGGGAAATTATCTCTCTATACAACGCAATGGACGTTGAAATATCTTCAGTCTCGATTACACATTGAAACGACCTTAATGGAGGATGGAAATTTTAAAAATATTTTAAAGCGCAGTCCTCTTTTAAGGGGGTTAAATGTCAGTCCATTATTATAGGGCAACCTCATATGAAATAATCGTATCGCCTTGTGCGCTCTCATGATAAATATGGGGCATGCAAAATGAAAATAAAGATATCTACCYTGTTGATGGCTCCGCGTTTATATTCCGCGCCTATCATGCCTTGCCACCCTTGACCAATAAAGACGGCGTTGTTGTGAACGCGGTTTATGGGTTTTGCAATATGATGGTCAAACTTCTCAATGAAATGAATGCGCCGTATATCACAGTCATTTTNGATGCGGCGCGCAAGAATTTTCGCAATGACATTTATCCAGAATACAAGGCGAACCGCGATGCGACGCCCGATGATCTTATCCCTCAATTCCCCTTAATTCGCGAGGCAACAGCCGCATTTGGCATTGAAGCGATTGAAATGGAAGGGTTCGAAGCGGATGATTTAATCGCGACTTATGCGCGTATCGCGACGGAACAAGGGCGCAAAGTTACCATTGTCTCGTCGGATAAAGATTTGATGCAATTGGTCACGGATAATGTCGTGATGTTTGATCCGATGAAGGACAAAGTCCTCGGCATTGATGATGTCATCGAAAAATTTGGTGTACGTCCCGACCGTGTGATCGACATACAGGCCTTGGCCGGGGACGCCGTTGATAATGTTCCTGGTGTGCCGGGCATTGGCGTTAAAACTGCGGCGCTGCTCATTAACGAATATGGTGACTTGGACACATTATTGGAACGTGCGGGTGAAATTAAGCAACCAAAACGCCGTGAAACTCTTTTAAATAATGCGGATGATGCACGTCTTTCAAGACGATTGGTGACCCTTGATACTCAAGTGGATGTCCCGTACGCATTGGATGATTTGGCCGTGTTGGATGTGGATGTATCGAAGCTGGGTGATTTTCTTGATTTTCATGGATTTAAATCAGTTCTTACTCGCCTTGGGCAAAAATCATCCTCCGCACCACAAAGCGCAAGTAACGAAAATACACTGCAAATAGAAGGCGACGAGCCGTCTTTGTCCGACAACACATACACGATGATCACGGATACGGACACGTTACAGCAATGGGTGGATGAGGCAACAGCCCGCGGAATATGCGCGTTTGATACTGAAACAACATCCCTTACTCCATCACGGGCGGAGCTGGTTGGTATTTCACTGGCAAGCACGGTTGGCGAGGCGTGTTATATCCCTTTGGCGCATAAATCAGGGGAGGCAGATTTGCTTGACCCTACGGGCGGACATATCAAGGATCAAATCCCAATGGATGAGGCATTGGCGATTTTAAAACCGATGCTCACCGATCCATCCGTTTTGAAAATTGCACAAAATGCCAAATATGATTGGCAGATGTTCGCTAAGCATGGAATTCACATGACTCCGTGCGATGATACAATGCTCCTATCTTATACATTAGATGGTACCA
>NVSI01000008.1 GCA_002401195.1 Alphaproteobacteria bacterium | reverse complement strand
TGCGGTGTATGCTATAAACTTCATATGAAAATCAATACATCTCTGGACTATTTCAATTACACCACTCACCTTACAACGGCGGCTGTTCTTTTTGGCGGGGCGACATTGATGATCGGATCGCCGATTTTATCGACTTTGGCCATTGGCGGCGCTCTTGGTGTTCGATGCCTTTTGATGCCAGTTTTAAAGGATCATTTCCGCGATAATTTGCCACCGGCTCAAAATGAAATTCTGGACGCGAAAATACGCGCGGGTGTGATAGGGGATAAACATGTTGATACCTATCGCAACACATTGAATATGTCGAAAAAGATGGGTTTTAAAACAATGCCCAGAATGCATTTCTATATGAGTCGTAATGCCCAGGATCATACATCTTCATTTTTAGAACAAGAATTTGTTAAGGTGGCCTCTCGGTTTGTGCCGATATTGGAACGTGCAAGTAAGGCGAAAAGCATTAAAGGCGCGCTTTCAAAAATGTTTTTGAAATACGCGAATGCGGCGGCTTTCTCTCATGTGAAACAACGTGTTATTTATTCTGAACCATTGATCAAACATTTGAAACAAGGTGAAATTGATGGTGTGTCCGCACATGAATTATGCCATCTAAAGGCCAAACATATAAATGCAAAAGAGGATACGTCGTTTTTGACGAGCGCGGCCAGTGCGACCGCGTCTTTAAATTTTATTGTGACGGCGTTTAGTTCGATTTCAAATTTTGCTGTTTTCGGGGTCAGTACGGCCGCGTCTATGTGTGTGATGTCTTTGTATAAAAAGGCAAAAGGGTATAATTCAAATGATGGGGAGAATGAAAACAAACGCGAATTAATGGAAGTTGCGCGCGTTCAAAAGGCGGCGGGCATGGCCACACTGGGCGCTTTGGCCTATATGACGGATAGCCAAGCCTTGTTGTTTGCGTTGGGTTTGAATGTTGTCGTATCCCAGGCGGGAGCGTTAATTAAAAGCAGTTTGTCGAGACGCCATGAATTTCATGCGGATCGCATTGCGGGGGATGTGACGAAACATCCTGAAAATTTAATTTCGGGTTTGCGCGCCGCGCGTGACCATAATGTGTCTTTTGAACCGGGGATGGAAAAAACAGTTGAACAAAAAGAAACGATGATGGGAAAAATATTCGCATCGGCGGTTAATTTGTACGCATCGCATCCACCGGTGAAGCAAAGAGAGAAAGCATTGAAAAAACAATCAGCTTCGCTCCGAAAGCAAAATATACATGCGCAAAGCGCTCCTGTGTAAGTGGCAACACCCGCAAAGGGAGTGTTAATGATGAGAAATTTAATACGACAAATCTTGACAGGTGGTTTTTTTCATGTACGTTTGCGGTATGACAAATAATCAAGATTTATCTCTACGTGTTAAGTTTAATAATTTTATGCGCTGGCGCATTGAGGATGCCCGAGATTTTCTTGAAGATAGTTTTCCATTTTATAATGACGTGAGTGATTTTTTAAATCGTAAGCGGATTATCCATTTTAATATAGAATCGGGAGCGAATACGCTAGATTTAAAGCTTTATTCGCCTAAGCTTGTACATAAAGATACTTGGCAAATTTTAATGTTGCACCATAGTGGACAAAGAGAAATGTCAATGACTGAAGCTGAAAAACTTCATCTTACGCTTCTTGTTTGGTATTGTGATTTGTATGATAGTAAATTAAGTGTCAATGAAATCTTGCCTCAAATGATGTGTTGTAATATTCCTGAAAAACATCAGACAGCTTTAGAAAATGATGGAATGATGAAATTTACGGGACGCCTTGAACAAAATATGCACGGTGCGGCAGAAAAACAACGCATATTGCCACTTAAAATCCCCAATCGTTGAAACCGCGCTATATTCCTGTATAAATAATCCATGAAATTTATTCTTGGTTTATGCTCCTTTTCATTTCTTCTCATCTTGGGCGCTGCGCTTGGCGTTATGGGCTTGCTCTATACATTCCAGACCGCGGGGCCGTTGGCCGAGGACACGGTTTTTCAGGTGAAACGCGGTCAAGGCGTGCGCCAGATTGCACGTGATTTGGAAACTCAAAATATCATTATCAATCAATATCCGTTTATGGCGGGCGCGAAATTAAAAAATTCAGGGAAACCAATTCAAGCCGGTGAGTATGAAATCGTGGCAGGTGCCAGCATCGCAAGCATTTTAAATCAAATGCAATCGGGGAAGGTTTTGCACCGTCGTCTCACGATTCCAGAGGGCAAAACATCTTATGAAATTATTCAAATTTTGAATCAAAAAGAAGGATTGCAGGGCGCGGTGAAATCCATTCCACCCGAGGGATCTTTATTACCCGAGACGTATGCTTATTCGATCGAAGATACACGCCTTGATAAAATCTCACAGATGCAAGAAGCGATGAATAATGCATTAAATACGGCATGGAATGCACGCGTGGCCGACCTGCCTTTTACAAGCTCGGAGGAGGCGTTGATCTTGGCCTCGATCGTGGAAAAAGAAACCGCGCGCGCGGATGAGTATGCAAAGGTTGCGGGCGTGTTTATCAATCGATTGCGTAAGGGTATGAAGTTGCAAACCGATCCAACCGTTATTTACGGGATAACAAAAGGCCGCCATAAAAATGAAGGGCGTGGGCCTTTGGGGCGACGATTATTGACCAAAGATTTGCGTAAAGACACGCCTTATAATACCTATACGCGCAAAGGGTTGCCGCCGACACCGATTTGTAACCCAGGAAAGGCCGCGATTGAGGCGGTCATGAATCCTGCGACACATGACTATATTTTCTTTGTCGCTGACGGCACCGGCGGCCATGCGTTTGCCAAAACATTGGCCCAGCATAACGCCAATGTTGCGAAGTGGCGCAAAATCAGGAAATAAGTTGACATTGTGTTTTCATATTCATATACACTGTCCTCGTATACAAATTATGAATGGAAAAAAACTATGAACAGCATTATCAAAGAGTTCTCGGAAATGGTTGAGAAAGCCGCAGTAGAATCAGGCAATAAATCGAAATTCTATGAAGTGGTTAATCGTGAGATTGCGCCAATTGTTGAGGCAATCAACGCAGGTATCAAGGCCTCAGGAGGAGATACAACGGAATATGGCCTAGATCTTGATTACTGTAAAAATGCTATGTTCCTTATTACGCTTGGACATGATGAAATCTATCGTGACCATATTACAGAACTTGGTTATCGGGCGAATCTGGCGGATGAACAAGCGGATACATATTACGCTTTTCAAAAAACTGTTTCCGAGGTTCGTCCTCTTATTGATGGCTATGAAAATCCAAAAACTGTTGCAAAAGTTTTGGCTAAAGCGATTTTTCAGGAAGCGGAACATAATTTTAATGCGGATGGATACACGGCTTGCTTGAATAAAYTGGGCCAGGGCTCTCGTATGGATAAAATTTCAAATTCGCCAAAATAATGAGAAATATTTAAAATTTATCTTATTTAAGAGTCGCATTTTTGCGGCTCTTTTTCTATAGTACATGCCATGGCATCAGTAGAAGTAATCGACACACAAATTCAAGGTCTCTCTGGGGACGCAACAATGCGCACCCCGCCCCATAATATGGAGGCAGAGCAAGCGTTGCTTGGCGCGATTTTAGAAGATAACCGTGTGTTAGAGGAGTTTTCGGATTTCTTACGCGCGGAACATTTTTACGTTCCGGTTCATCAACGTCTTTACGACGCAGTGTTTAAATTAATCGATCGCGGGCAAAATGCCGATGCGTTAACGGTAAAGGCTTACTTTGAAACAGACGAAGATTTAAAAGACGTTGGCGGCGGTGAATATATTGGCGATCTGTCGAATGCTGTGATCAGTATTATTAATTCCAAAAATTATGCATTGATCATTTACGATCACCATATCCGTCGTGAATTGATGTCCGTTGGCCGCGACATGGTAAACGAAGCATCGGAACATAACATTGATGGATCGGCCGAAGACTGCCTTCAGATGGCGGAAAAACGCCTGTTTGATTTGGCGGAAACGGGTGGCGCATCAGGCGGGTTTGTGACCATGAAAGACGCAGTTGGCGTTTCAATCCAACATGCGGAAAAAGCGTTTAAAAGTGATGGGCGAGTCACGGGTGTGACAACGGGTTTGGCCGATATGGACAAACGCCTTGGGGGATTACAGGATTCAGATTTGCTTATTCTGGCGGCGCGCCCTGGTATGGGTAAAACGGCGCTGGCGGTGAATATCGCGCATAATGCGGCAACCGCTTATGTCGAATCTGGCGGTGAAGAAGGCGCGCGCGTTGGCGTGATTAGTTTGGAGATGGCGGCAGATCAATTAGCGTCTCGTTTGCTGTGTGATTTGGCGGAAATGCCATTTGACCGTTTGCGTCGTGGTGATTTCACAAGTGAAGAATTCCGTGGATTGGCCGAGGCCGCAGGTAAACTTGCGCAATTACCACTTTATATTGATGATACGCCTGCGCAATCCATTACGGCGGTGCGGACACGGGCGCGTCGTATGAAACGGAAACACGGCCTTGAATTATTGATCGTCGATTACTTGCAACTTCTTCGCGGAACGGGATCGAAACAATCGGAAAATCGTGTGAATGAAGTATCTGAAATTACACGTGGCCTAAAGGCCATTGCAAAAGAATTACAAATCCCTGTGATTGCATTGTCACAGTTATCGCGTAACGTTGAATCACGCGAAGACAAACGCCCGCAATTATCTGACCTTCGGGAATCAGGCTCGATTGAGCAAGACGCGGATGTTGTGATGTTTATTTATCGTCAGGATTATTACACGGCCAAAGAAGAACCCGTTAAACGGTCGGATGAAAATGATTCTAAATACGCGGAACGCTATGAAATGTGGAAAACGGCGCTGGCGGATTGTTCAAACATGGCCGAAGTCATTATATCGAAACAACGTCACGGGCCAACGGGTGTGATTAAATTGCACTTTGAAGGTCAATTTACACGATTTACCGATTTGGATGCTCATCATGATGAGCGGCTATAGAGCGGGCGATCACCAATGACAAAGTCACAGCGTGGATATTTTGGTATAGGGGTCGAGGGGATTACAAAGCCTCAAAATTTAGGAAACCTTGTGCGTTCAGCGCATAGTTTCGGCGCGTCTTTTTTCTTTACTGTGGCTCCAGAATTAAATATCAAAAAANGTGCGCGAATCCGACACCTCGAAGGCGTGGGAGAATTTACCGTTCTTTGAATTTGATTCTCAAGACACATTTCATTTACCAAAAAGATGCCCTTTGATTGCGGTGGAGTTCACTGAAGATTCGATTGAGTTGCCATCCTTTAAACATCCAAAGGCTGCGGCTTATATTCTTGGCCCTGAAATGGGGAACGTATCCCCCGAAATGATGGAACGCGCCGATCATGTGATTAAAATCCCGATGCAATTTTGCGTGAATGTCGGGGTGGCGGGTGCGATCGTGATGTATGATCGTTTGATTTCAACAGGGAAATTTGCACCGCGCCCTGTGATGGCAGGTGGGCCCACCGAATCATTCGAACCTAAACAAGAAGGGCTTCGTTTATTTTTACGATCCAACCGCAATAAACAACCAAAGAAAAAGGTCTGATCATGAATTTGGATCAACACGCATAAAGCGTGTGGCAAGTTTATCCACAGGCGCGCTTGAATTGCCTCACTCATGCCTTGGCGTTGCCTGCTTTCTTGCGTAATATCAAAGCAATAAAAATATTGGAGAAACCATCATGACTTTCACAAAATCCTGCCTTGCATTGGCGTCCGCTGCAACCATCGCTTTGACATCTTTTGGTGCGCATGCCCAAGCCCCGAATTTGATCGGAAATTTTGGTGACTGGGCGGCCTACAGCTTTGAAGAAAACGGAAAAAAAGTATGCTACATGGTGACTCAGCCGAAAAAGGCCGAAGGAAAATACACAAAACGTGGTGACATTTTTGCGTTGATTACGCACCGCCCTGCTGAGAAAACAAAAAATGTTTTCAGTTATATCACTGGATATACATACAAGAATAACAGCGAAGTGACCGTGACGATCGATGGTAACAATACAAAATTATTCACACAAAAAGACATGGCATGGACAAAATCTCCGGGCGCGGATAATGGGTTGGCTTTGGCCGTTCGTAAGGGGTCAAAAATGGTTGTAAAGGGTCGCTCTTCACGCGGAACTGTGACAACGGACACTATTTCTCTAAAAGGTTCTGGCGGCGCGCATGACGCGATCAACAAAACCTGTGGTGTGAAGTAAGTTAAGCTGGCCCTCGCTGAAAAGTGAGAACTCCACGCTGTACGACGAACCTGTTTTTAGTGGGAAGTCGTTTCCCCATCGGGCGATAGCCATTTTTCAAAAGAATATTTCTAGATGATTTGTTTTTATCGTCCTTCATTTGGGCGATAAATTGAACATCTTTATTGTGTTTGGACGCGTGCTTTATAATTCCCATTTGTGCCTCTTGGCCATATCGATGACCACGAAAAGATGGAAGGATATAATAATGCATTCCGATTTCTTTTTTGTTAGCCGTCATAAGGTACGCACACCCGATAATAGTGTTCGGACCCCCCTTTTTATAGATAAGATAAAACAGAGTGTTTTTGGCCGTGAGGCGCGTTTTTAGATACTTAAAAAAAGAAGTGGCGGATTTGTGGTCATAGCCTTCATCCTTTATGGGAACGCCTAAATCTTTATGCGTATAGTCTTGATTGTCACGATTGAAAAACGCAGTGATCCTTGGTTGGTCAAGGTCTGTATCCCCGCGAATAACAAGGCGTGGTGATATAATGGTGCTGCGGCTCACATTTAAAGACATAATCATATCTAGCAAATATAGAAAATAATTACAACTAAAAAATCAATAACGCGCCGAACATCGCGAACAGGTAAAAGATGGAATAGGCGAACATGTGGCGTGCCGTTTTATGCTTACCCGTTTCGGCCTTTAAAACGCGCGCGGCGCTGATGATAAACAGGATGTTTAAAACCGATGCGGCGATGGCATATGCAAAGGTGCTTAGTCCCGTAAAATACGGCACAAGGCATAATGGAAATAATAAAAGAGTATAGGCCATCATCTGAATTTTCGTTGTGCGCTCCCCATGTGTGACGGTCAACATTGGAACATTCGCGCGTTTGTAATCTTCATTGGCAAAGAGGCTCAGCGCCCAAAAATGTGGCGGTGTCCAAAAGAAAATGATGGCGAATAAAATCACTGGATCAAGGCTGATATCGCCTGTAACGGCCGCCCAACCAATCATGGGGGGGAAGGCTCCGGCCGCGCCGCCAATGACAATATTTTGCGGGGTGGCACGTTTAAGCCACATGGTATAAATGACGCTATAGAAAAGATTGGCAAAGGCCAAAATACCGGCTGCCATCCAATTGACGGCCAACCCCATGATCATCACGGCGCATACAGAAAGGATAATGGCAAAGGCCAATCCATCGGCGGGTTGAATACGTCCCGCAGGGATCGGACGGTTTTGCGTGCGATGCATGATTGCGTCAATATCGCGGTCGTACCACATATTGAATGCGCCCGCCGCGCCAGCGCCAATGGATAGGCATGCAATGGCGATCACGGCCAAAAATGGATGAATGGATGAAAAATTGGGTGCCAAAACCATGCCGCAAATCCCCGTAAAGACGACCAAACTCATCACGCGTGGTTTGAGAAGGGAAAAATAATCCGCGGGCGTGGATTCATGGGAAATGTCGGTGGAGCTTTGTGCGTACATAAACTATATTTAACGTGTCCGTTTCGGGCTGTCATTAAATAAATGAATAGACAAATGATTTTTAGTTATGTATATTGATAAATGTTAATAATTTTATGATTAAAGGTGCGCTATGAATCAAGTTGTATTAAACCGTCATGTCAGTGATATCGCCGCGTCTGCGGCTGTTTATTGCGTTGACGTCTCGTCCAAATCATTTGTGTATGATAGTCACGATTTTGCTCTTGTTTACGGGGGGTCAGGCTTTTTGAAAAAGGATTTCCAAGCGGTTCATGGCGGAAAGGCCGATATCGACACTCAAAATCGTTTTTTTGACGCCTATAATCTATCGAAAGATGTGTTTCAGGCATCTATGCGCACCGTTGGCGTTGGAACAAATATCCTTATTCGCGATGGTGTTGGCACAACGGGTGATCTTCATATTCCAATGGTTGGACGCACCGCAACAGGGCCGGACGGCACGCCTGCCTTGGGTAAACAATCCCGCGCGGCGGGTGGTGCGGATGGGTGCCTTGCGAAGTCAGGATACAGAGAATTACAAGAAGAGTTTATTTGCGGCCGCGATGAAAATGGGCGCCTTACTATTTTTGATTTGGATTATGATGAAGACGGAGGCATCTTGTCGCGTGTAGATAAAGAAAAAATCCTGAAACAAAAACGACAGGACATGGCGCGGATATTACAGACATACGGTTTGAATGATCAGCATGTAAAATTTGAAACTTTAAAAGGCCGCGTCCTAAACGTCCCTGGTTTAACAACGAATATAACTCAAAATATCGACGGGCTTGTATCGACAGTTTCAAATCGTGTATTAACAGATAACCCCCAGGCCGGTGATTTTGCAGGCGTCGATACAATCGTATACGCGCAACTTCCCGATGGGATGCAGGCATCGCAATTGATTGTACGCGATGGCGAAACTAATTTTGATGGAGATCTTTTGAAACGAGAATGGACATTGGCGTCCGCTGAACAATGGATCGAAAAAGTGGCGGATGGAATGCCCATTTCGCCGGCACCAAAGAAAGTTTTTGAAAACTGGAACAAGGTCGCTCCAGTCATCCGCAGTTATAGTCGATAGTCTTTATTCCGCTTGTGCGCTTTCCATCATTTCGGCGCCTGTTTTGTTATCTGTTTCATTTGAAAAACAATAATAAGATGGTTTTTCATCGATGAAAATTTGGTGGTCAAATACAAATGCGCTTTGGTCGTCAAATAATCCTGCCGCCATCATGTAATATGATTTGGGTTTGAGGAAGTAAAATAATGTGCTGCCGCATTGATTACAAAATCCACGTTGCCCCCATTTTGATGATTCAAATCGCGTGATATTTTCTGTGCCTGTGAAGACCACATCCGTTTCGCATTCCACGGCCATATAAGGGCCGCCAACCCATTTACGGCACATATCGCAATGACACGCACCGATATTGATATTGGCGTTTTCCGCCGTGAATTTCACGCTGCCACACAGGCATTGTCCTGTCATTTTTTGAATATTTGTCATGGGGTTTATTTAAAAGGGTTTTTGAAGAAAGTCACGGGATTTTTTCTTCCGTCATTACATGTTTTTCGATAGAAAATACGTGTAACCCAGTGATGGTCGATAGAATTATGGATTGCACGGTCAAGCCGTGCAATGACGAGGGGAGGAATTATGACTCTGGCGAGACTTTGCCGCGTGACTTTTTCAAACTAAAGAGAGCGTATAAAACACCACTGCCGATCGCAATCAATGCGGCGACAAGTTTGATGTCATCAAGAGGTTCATGAAAGATAAAAATCCCGATGATAAGGGACAATGCGGGTTGGATTGAATTGATAACTGCGGTCAGTGATAGTCCAATCGTTTGGTATGCATAGGGCGTGAAAATGTACGGTAAAATCGGGAGGAGTAACGCCACCCCGAAAAAGTACAGTATTTCTATGGATGAAATATCCAAGGATAATGGTGCTATAAAACCGTAAAAAACCATAACAGCGCATATCAGAAAGTAACATATTCCTATAATAACAGACCGTACTGTTCCAAACGCCAATCCATCGATGGTATGTGATGTGTTCTTCCATATGACATTCATACAAATCCATGTTAAACCTGCAAATAATGCCGCGACAATTCCCCAAAGGCTGACTGATGTGTGGGTCTCACTCAGGCTATAAATAACACCACTTAATATTAAAGCTATGGCAAAAATAACTTCTGTACGGCTTAGTCGTTCTTTGTAAAGAATAACACCCGTTATAATCATCATGACAGTCGTTAATCGCCCCGTGATTGCAAGGCCGCTTAAGCCGATTAAATCAAGGGCGATATAGAACGCGATACCATTCGCAAGCGTCAAAAATAAGAACAAAGCCACAGTTTTTATATGCGGTCTCATAGCTTTTATTTTTTGATAGAAGTCTTTTTTAAAGAAAAATAAAGACAGAACCATAGGAATGGCAAAGATATACATGTAGGTCAGCGCATGAATAAGATGAAAATGCGCGAACGCATATTTCATGATGACGTGTCCGCATAATAGGGACAGCATGCTGGCGAATGCGTATAACATTTATGCCTATGCCGCTTTGTTTTCCCGTCTTGTTTTGTCTTTTTCGTAGTCTTCGAAATTGCCTTCGAACCATTCAACATGGCCATTGCCTTCGAATGCCAAGATATGCGTGGCCAAACGGTTGAGGAACCAACGATCGTGAGAAATCACAACGGCGCAGCCTGCGAATTTTTCCAATGATTCTTCCAATGCCCCAAGGGTTTCTGTATCCAAATCGTTGGTCGGTTCATCGAGGAGAAGGAGGTTAGACCCCTTTTGCAACATCTTTGCAAGATGGACGCGGTTACGCTCTCCGCCTGATAATGTGCCGACTTTTTTCTGTTGGTCTTGGCTTTTGAAATTAAACGATCCGACATAGGCACGGGATGGTTTTTCAATTTTACCAAGCATCAAAATATCGTTTCCGCCCGAGATTTCTTCCCACACATTATTATCGTCATTGAGGGAGTCGCGCGATTGGTCAACGTAACCCATGGATACGGTTTCACCGATGGTCAATGTTCCGCTATCTGGTTGTTCTTCGCCTGTGATCATTTTGAATAATGTTGTTTTACCGGCGCCGTTATGGCCGATAATTCCAACAATACCACCCGCAGGCAATTTGAAGTTCAGGTTTTTAATCAGCTCTTTATCGCCGAATGATTTGCACAAATTATCCGCAACCACAACCACATCACCCAAACGTTCGGGCGTTGGGATAATGATTTGTGCGTTCCCGACTGTATCGCGCTGTGACGCCTTTAATAATTCATCATAACTGCTGATACGGGCCTTTGATTTTGCCTGGCGCGCCTTTGGTGATTGACGAATCCAGTCCAATTCGCGGGACAGTGTTTTTTGACGGGCGGAATCTTCGCGGGATTCTTGAGCCAAACGTTTTGCCTTTTTCTCGAGGTACCCTGAATAGTTTCCTTCGTATGGAATGCCTTGTCCGCGGTCAAGTTCCAAAATCCAACCCGTGACGTTATCAAGGAAATAACGATCGTGGGTGATCATCATCACTGTGCCTTTGAAATTTGTAAGATAGTTTTGAAGCCATGCCACGGATTCAGCGTCCAAATGGTTGGTTGGCTCATCCAAAAGGAGCATGTCAGGTTCCGCCATGATCAAACGCGCAAGCGCAATGCGGCGTTTTTCACCGCCCGATAGGTTTTCAACGGACGCGTCCGCAGGGGGGCAGTTCAAAATCTGCATTGTCATTTCAACATTGCGATCCAAATCCCATAAATCTTTGGCGTCGATTTCGTCTTGTAAACGGGACATTTCATCAGGATCTGCGTTTTCGTAATCAAGGCATAATTCGTTGTATTTATCCAAGATGGCTTTACTTTCCGCCGCGCCCTCCAATACATTTTCCATGCATGTTTTGGAATTATCCAATTGTGGTTCTTGTTCCAAATATCCGATTTTAACGCCGTCGGCCGCCCATGCTTCGCCTTGAAAATCGGTATGAATACCCGCCATAATTTTAAGAAGCGTTGATTTACCAGATCCATTTGGCCCCAAAACACCGATTTTTACGCCCGGAAGAAATTGAAGGGTAATGTCTTTTAAAACTTGTTTCCCGCCCGCGTAAGTTTTCGACAGGTTTTTCATCACATAAATATATTGGTATGCAGACATGGGGGGTGCGCTCCGTTTTCTTTGTTTCTAGATTTCATGAGGTTTTAGCATGCGATCTATCGTTTTTCCAGTGAAATCCCCTCTTTCCTTTATCGCGGAAATCGACTATTTATAAAAACGATAGAAAATAAATAGATAAGACATCATGATGACACGATATTTTTCAGCGATTTTAGCCTTTCTTATAACTGCTCTGCCACTGGGCGCAATGGCCCAAGACGGGTATGCGGGATCTTGGCAATTGAATATGCAAGAGCCAGTCTCACCAATTCTTCGAGAAATAGGAACATTCCACGATTTACTTCTTTGGATTATCACCGTGATCACGGTTATTGTGACGGCTCTGATGCTTTATGCATGCTTTAAATATCGCCGTAAAAAAGGTGTGAAGGCCGCAGATTTTGCGCATAACACAGTGATTGAAATTATCTGGACGATTATTCCAATTGTTATTTTAATTGTGATTGCGATCCCGTCATTTACACTTTTGTATTTTGAAGACCGTATCCCAGAACCAGAATTAACAATTAAAACAACGGGATACCAATGGTATTGGGGATACGAATACACAGATTATGACGATCTTGAATTTTTGGCATACCCAATCGCGGACGTCGATATCGATGAATCAAAAGGTCAACGCCGTCTTCTTTCAACGGATAACCCTGTGGTTGTTCCCGTTGATACGAATATTCAAATTTTAATCGCGGCGGCGGATGTTCTTCATGCGTTTGCTGTTCCGGCGGCGGGCGTGAAAAAAGACGCGGTTCCTGGGCAATTAAATGAAACATGGATGCGCATTGAAAAAGAGGGCACCTATTTTGGGCAATGTTCTGAAATTTGCGGGGCGGGTCATTCGTATATGCCGATCGAGATCAAGGCCGTGTCCAAAGAAGCATTCAACGCATGGGCAAAGGCTCAGGGTGGAAAACTAAAACCAAAAACGACTCTTGAAGACAAAGGACTATAACCATGGCTGATATTAAAAGAATTAACAGCATAAAAAATAGACTAAGCAGTGCCGTTATTCATAATGATACAGCCTATCTTTCTGGCCAGGTTCCATGGGACGCACAGAATGAGTCTATTGAGGATCAAACTCTCGATGTCTTGACTAAAATAGACCAAACACTTGCGGATGCAGGAACGTCAAAAGATAAATTGCTTTCCGCTACGATTTGGTTAACGCATATGGAGGATTTTGATGCTTTTAATACTGTTTGGGATAGATGGATTCCAGAGGGGTGTGAGCCGTCGCGGGCGACTGTAGGCGCGCCTCTTGCGCAATTAAAAAACCATGAATTTAGGATAGAAATTGCTGTTATTGCGGCCATTTAAGAAGTTAAAAGAAAGATTAAAACAATGTCAGATCACAAACTTGGATTTTTTACACGTTGGTTTTGCTCCACGAACCATAAAGATATTGGAACGCTCTATATTATCTTCTCGATTTTTGCGGGAATAATTGGCGGCGCATTTTCAATCTATATGCGGATGGAATTACAAGACCCTGGTGTTCAGTATATGACGAACGAAGATGGTTCACCAAATGGCCAGATGTGGAATGTGTTCATTACCGCACATGGTTTGATCATGGTGTTTTTCGTGGTTATGCCTGGCCTGATTGGTGGTTTTGGTAATTGGTTTGTTCCTTTGATGATTGGGGCGCCTGATATGGCTTTCCCACGGTTGAACAATATTTCATTCTGGCTCATTATCCCTGCGTTTTTATTACTTGTCGGGTCGGCCTTGATTGATTCTGGCGCTGGAACGGGGTGGACGATTTATCCGCCACTTTCGGCCACTTTAGGGCATCCGGGGATGTCCGTGGACATGGCGATTTTTGCGCTTCACTTGGCGGGGGCTTCCTCCATCCTTGGGGCGGCGAACTTTATTACAACCATCTTTAATATGCGCGCGCCGGGTATGACGATGCACAAAATGCCTCTGTTTGTGTGGGCGATGCTTGTGACGTCATTCTTGCTTGTTTTGGCTGTGCCTGTTTTGGGTGGGGCGATCACAATGCTTTTGACGGATCGTAACTTTGGAACGACATTCTTTAATCCAGAAGGCGGCGGCGATCCAATCTTGTTCCAGCACTTATTCTGGTTCTTTGGTCATCCAGAGGTTTATATTATGATCCTGCCTGCGTTTGGGATTATCTCTCACATTATTTCAACATTCTCTCGAAAGCCGATTTTTGGGTATTTGGGAATGGCCTATGCCATGGTTGCGATTGGTGTTGTTGGATTTGTTGTGTGGGCTCACCACATGTATACGACGGGTATATCCGTGAATACATTGGCGTATTTCACCGCGGCGACCCTGATTATTGCGGTGCCAACGGGGATTAAGATTTTTTCTTGGATTGCAACAATGTGGGGCGGATCGATTGAATTTAAAACACCGATGTTATGGGCGATTGGATTTATCTTCCTCTTTACCGTTGGCGGTGTAACGGGCGTTGTTTTGGCCAATGCGGGTATGGATGTTGTGTTGCATGACACGTATTACGTTGTGGCGCATTTCCATTATGTTTTATCCTTGGGTGCGGTTTTCGCCTTGTTCGCTGGATTTTATTACTGGATTGGGAAAATGTCAGGTCGGATGTATCCAGAATTCCTTGGTAAAGTTCATTTCTGGCTTACGTTTATGGGTGTGAATTTAACGTTTTTCCCACAACATTTCCTTGGTTTAGCCGGAATGCCGCGCCGTTATATCGATTACCCAGCACCATTATTGCCAGAGAGCATGACTTGGCTTGATCGGACACAGTTTATGTTGAATGAATGTTGGATGGAATTATCCGCATGGGTCACGGGCGACGTGTATGAATCGTCCATTGCTTGGGGTTATCATGGATGGAACTTTGTATCGTCTATGGGGGCTTATATGGCGGGTGCATCGGTTATCTTGTTTGTCTTTATCGTGTTTTGGACGTTATTCTTTGGTCGTAAGGCAAAAGACAACTATTGGGATGTGCAAGACAACATCATGACGTTGGAATGGACGATTAGCTCTCCTCCACCGTTCCATCAGTTTGATATCCAACCAAAAGTAAAATAATTTGAGAAGGGCGGTTTTTACCGCCCTTTTTTGATTTAGAAATGCTTTTTCTTTGTTTTTTATGATAATCTTAAGAGAATATTTAGATAAAATTTTATATAATTAAAGTTGGATAAAGGGCGAATACCGTCCGTAAAACAGATAAAAGAGGCATAAATGGCAGTTTTTCAATCACTTGGGACACCGACTCCACAACCACAGCCGGTTCAAAATACGGAACCGAGCCGCGCGAAAAAGATTTTGCGTTATACAATGATGCCGGAAATTTTACCGCGTATCCGTGGTTTAGGCGTTCATTTCGGTCATTTTGCGTACTTGCTTGCGTTGGTTTTTGCCTCCGCGCGTTTGATTCCACAGGCTCATCCCGTTATGAATGCGGCGCACATTGGCCGTTTTGGTGTGCGTCAAGTGATCGCGATTGCCGCGAATAACCTGACATGGAGCATGAAAAACATTGATCAGATCGCGATTTTTAGCGCGATTATGATGGGAATGATGATGATTATCATTCAGGCGGGATTGATTGCCGCGGCCGCATTGATGGGCGGAGAAGCCCAAGCGCAATCGCAGGATGTCGCGAGTTTTTTTGTTGTTCCAAATGCCGCAGAAGATATATCCCTTAGCTATTTGGCGCATGTTTTTGGAGATCTTGATGGCTTTTGGGGAGATGGTATTSCGCCGCCAGCAACAAATACACAAATACATTTGGGACTTTATGCGATTTTATCAATGTACAGCACCGCGATGATGGTGATTGCTGTCATTGTTGTTCTTTATTATATTTTGACGGTTATTGGGGAGGCGGCCAAAACGGGAACACCGTTTGGTCAACGCTTTAATTCTCTTTGGGCACCCATTCGCCTGATTGTCGCCCTTGGCCTTTTGGTTCCATTGGCAAGCGGCCTTAACAGCGCGCAATATATTACATTATGGACTGCAAAAATGGGGGCAGGCCTTGGCGGGACAGTTTGGGCTGAATTTTCTCAGTATTTGAATGATACAAGTGGTCGCGAATACACTATTCCTGAAACAAAACCGATATGGGCAATTGATTTTGCAGAGAACGTCTTTTTAGCAGAGGTGTGTTCGGCGGCCTATAATCAGATGCCTGATGGGTATAATTTTTCTGGAGTGGTGTCACAAGCAGGTGAATTTAGTGTAGTCTGGAAAGCAGCGAATCCGGGGAGTTTACCAAATTGGAGAACTAGCTGTGGTCGCGCTTCGCTCTCTATTCCTAAATTTGAAGATCAAGATATAATGGCGACAGATCTCATTAAAGCGGAAGTGGCAAATTTTACAAATGCAATCATTGGCTTGGCGAAAACACCAGCAGAACAGCTGGCAGCATCTAAATTTCCTGGTGGTTCAGCGGCTGAGTTAGATTCTTTAATGACCACTTTGTATACGGGAGCCCAACAAGAGGCCGCGGCTTTTAAGTCAGCCTTGGAGGGTATTTATAAAGACAATGTCAGCAGAATTACTGAGAAAACATTAGAGGACGCCGCGGAAAAAGGGTGGATGTTTGCGGCAGTTTTTTACATGAATATAAGTAAAATTATTCAACAATCAGAGCAAATGAAACAGATTAATTTACCGAATATAACTTTACCACAGGGGCAATTTAAATCTGTGACTGGACCAAAAACGGTTGGAGAGTATATCACGCTGGTCGGAAATAATATAAGTGGTGCTTATGTCCATACGGATTCTGCTATTGATGATGCGGAAGAGTATATTGCAAATATAGAAGCGAAAGAGGCGTTTACTACAAGGGTAGAGCTTGCTAAGGAATACGCTAGACTCTATTTAAATTATGGTAATGTTTTTGGTTGGGCGTATAACGCATATGATTGGATGGCGACGGATGAAAATGATCCTGCTTGTGCGGGGGATGCGCAAACAGGTATGGGGAAAGTGAAATGTGCCGTTTATACGATGATTGTACCAGAAGAATTAGTGTTACTGGCGTTTGATAGTAAGAAAAATATGGACCCTATGTCGACATTGATGATTGCGGGAGCAAATATCATAACCAAAGCTTGGATGTTTGTGGCGGCGGGTCTTGTTACAGAGGGTGTTTTGGGTTCTTTACCATATGTTGGGTCTGCGTTAGCAACATTAGGTAGTATGTTGGTTTTGATCGGTGTTATTGGTATTGGTGCAGGCTTTGTTCTATTTTATTTGTTGCCTTTGATGCCATTTATTTATTTCTTTTTTGCGGCCGTGAGTTGGATCATGGAAATTTTTGAGGCTGTGGTTGCAATGCCATTATGGGCCTTGGCTCATCTGCGCATTGACGGTGATGGGATGCCGGGGCAAGCCGCAATGAATGGATATTATTTATTGCTCGCGATTTTATTAAGGCCAATGTTGATCATTTTTGGGTTAATTGGCGGCGTTATTATTTTTGGAGCATCAATTTATATCCTTCAACAAATGTTTGCGCCCATGGTTGCAGCGGCAAACAACGATTCTTCTAGCGGTTTTGACATGCTTGTTTATTCAGTTATGTATGCTTTTCTATGTTACACAATCGGAACAATTAGCTTTAAATTAGTGGATTTGGTTCCCAAACAAATATTACGTTGGATCGGATCGGGCGCGCAGAGCTTTAGTGACGATAAAGGCGACCCGATTGGTGGAAATCAACAAATGCTTATGGCAACGGGTGGTATTCTTGGTGGTCAAGTGGCCAATACTCTATCACAAGGAGCAAAAGGGACAGGTCAAGGTATTGCGAGCGCGAAAAAAGAAAAAGATAATGAAGCGCTGGCTCTCAAAGGTGAAGAGAAAAGGGATACTCAGCACAGTGAACTGATGGGTGCCGCCAGTGGTGGCCGCGATAAAAAAGATGACAAACCTGACGATAAAAAATAATGTCACTTGTTATTCACTAATCTGATTTCAAAAACGGAGCGTTCGTAAAAACCGCTTCGTTTTTTTTATATCTGGTCGGTGCGGCTTGGTTCCCGTAAACTGATCTTCATGAATAAACCTTTTACAATTATGATCACGGGCGCGGGTGGATTTATTGGATCTCGACTTTCTTCTTATTTTCGTTCATCGCAATTTTCATCCTCACTTCCTTCTCCTTCCTTTGTATTTGACATAATTAGAATTAAGGGTGAGGATAAAGAACAGGAAGTTAAAAACGGGAATAAAGAGGTCGTTGAAACAGGTGATAAAACGTCCCATAAAATCGTCAATCTTGATCTGTCTAACCATGGTGCGGTCGGCCGCGCGGTTGCGGATATTCGTCCCGACATTGTTATTCATACGGCGGCAGTGACGTCGCAAACTTCTGGTGCGATCGAGGCTGATTACACGGCGCAAAATTTGGATAATTCCCGCGCATTGTTGCGGGCCCTAATGGATGTGGCGAGTGACGATTATTCCCCTGCGCTTATATTTTCCTCCACTGTGGGGGTTTATGGCGATCCAATCCATAAAAATGGAGTTGTGAAAGAGGGTGATATTTTAAATCCTACCTCTCCTTATGCGCAATCGAAAATGGATTTTGAAACGGTCTTAAAATCTCAGAATACGGTGCGTTATGCGATTTTGCGTTACGCCAATATCCCGGGTAAAGACGCGTTTATGAATTACGTTTTAGCGCATAAAAAAGTGACGTTTTATGGCGATGATCCCTATGTGCGCGACTATATCCACCTTCATGATTTATGCGATTTACATGGCTTTGTTGTCAGGCATTTGATCGATGGCGGTGAAAGTTTGACTTTAAATGCAGGCTCTGGCGTTGGGTTTTCATTTCCGGATATGGTGGATGAAATTGAACGTCAAGCGAACATGCCGATTGAACGATGCGTGCGTCCACGCCAAGAAAATGATGTATTGGCCTTGATTTGTGATATGCAACGCGCGCGCGATGTTTTAAATTGGTCCCCGAACTACGTAACGACAAAAGATATTGTGACTTATGCTTTGCACCAAAATAATGAACTCGGCTCTTAAACGATTGATTGACCTGTGTGGGTCGATTGCGGGTCTTCTTGTCCTTGGTCCGCTTTTTTTGGTGTTGGCGGTTTTAGTAAAACGCGATTCAGCCGGCCCAGTTTTTTATCGCCAAACGCGCGTAACTTGTGGTTTTAAAGAATTCTCAGCCCTAAAATTTCGCACCATGACGGTGGTAGACGGGGATGATGGCATCACATCGAATGAAAAAAAGGCGACCCGCGTGACGCGCTCTGGTGCATTTTTGCGCAAATATCGCCTTGATGAATTGCCTCAACTTTKKAATGTTGTGACAGGGGAGATGAGCCTTGTCGGCCCGCGTCCTCAAATCCCAAAATACATGCCGATTTATACTGAAATCTATAAAGAGGTTTTGAGTGTACGCCCCGGTATCACAGGTCTTGCTTCTATTAAATTTCATGAACAAGAAGAGCGCATGTTGGCAGAGGCGGGACAAGATGCCGAGGATGTTTACATCAATAAAATCCTTCCGCTGAAATTTCGGTATAATTTATTTTACGTTCGGAACCATTCAATTTTATTTGATATTAAAATTATGTGGTGGACTATTTTTGGAATGCTAAGGAAATCATAAATATGCGTGCCTGTTTTTTCCCCATTATTTTTGCGTTGTTGTTGAGTGTTACCTTTTTTGGAAAAGGCCTGATTGGGGTTGGTGTGATCATTGCTCTTTTTGGGGGGGCGTGTGTGTTATTTCAAGAACGACAAACATGGGCGTGGGGGCATATTTTTTGTGACAAGAGCGTCGCTCTTATTACGCTCATCTTTGGATCGTGGTTTTTGTCCTGTTATTTTGGTCTGGCGCCGGATAAGGCAATCCCTGAATGGATGGAGCATGCGGGCATGACGATTGGCGGTATTTTAATTTTTGCGGCCTTAARAAAATCGATTTTTTCATTTGATGAATTTTACCGTTATTGCGCTATATTTGTTTGTGTATGTGCGGCGTTGTCCATTCTTCATCCGTTTGTAAGGTTTATGCCCGAAAGTTGGGGGAGTAATTCTTTCGGATCGGTCTTGGCGCTACTCAGCCCGTTTTTATTATATGGATTGGTGACAACGCGCCGGCCGCTTTATTGGGTCGCGACCATTGTGATGGTCATTGCGATTTTTGCCTTGGGTGGTCGTACGGGGTGGGTCACGTTGATGATCGCGTCTGCATTATTTTTGGTTTTCTTTCCGTGGCGCATTGTGGCGCATGCATGGGTGATGAAAATGGCCATCATTGGAATGGTTGTTGTCGGCGGATTTGTCGGGATGATTTTATATAAACAAAGCGTCGATACGGTGATGTACGAAACGCGCGTGACCGAGGTCACGATGGATCGACCCGCATCAGGGCGTTTGGATTTATGGTCCGAATCCCTTGCCCTCATTGATCAAAATATTTGGATTGGCGTGGGAATTAAGGGGTTTCGTGAGTTGCATTTATCAAAGGAAATTTTACATGCGCATAATGTCATTTTAGAAATCGTGATCGATACGGGGTTTGTTGGTCTTTTATTTCTTGTGCTTTTTGTCCTTTATAGTGTCGGACGTTTCACCAAATTTTATTGGCAGACATCCGATACAAAAACATGCGCGTTGATGATGCCCATTCTTATTTCATGTGTCGCGTATGGCACGGCAAGTATGTCACTAACATCCTTTTTCCATGCATGGTGGTTTTTGTATTTTGTTGTTCTTTTAATATTGCTACGTCTTGCAACAGATGAATTGAAGAAGAGCTCTACAAAGTAAAATTATTCTTGCATTTCGGTATAAAACCCATATATTTCGGTCATAATTTTAAATTAACAAGAAAAATTGGTGGCTTGAATAAGGAGAGAACAATGGATAGAACAATGGATAGAAATAGAGCGTTAGATACGGATTCATATGGCGAACTTATAGCGACACTTGCTTCGTCGAATAAGAGTGTTTGGCAAGCTTTTAACAGTTTTGCTGAAGGGCGTGTAAACTTTACTAGCTTATCTCGTACAGATATTGACCCTGAATTTATGAAAAAATTGGGACTGTATATTGATCAAGGTTTGGATACAGAAGATGTTTTAAGGTGGGCGCAATCTTATCGTCAAGCATATGAGGCTGGGTTAGAGCGAACTTCACTGAAGAATGTGCCTAAGTTGGTAGCGTCGAACTAGAAATTAAAGAAAAACTGGCCGCTTAGGTCAACATTAAAAACTAAGGAGTATAGTTATGAGTAAAGAAAAATTTGAACGGAATAAGCCCCACGTCAACGTTGGAACAATTGGTCACGTTGACCATGGTAAGACAACATTGACAGCGGCGATCACAAAATATTTCTCGAAAGAGTTTAAAGATTACGCGGATATCGACGGAGCGCCAGAAGAACGTGAACGCGGCATTACAATTTCAACGGCTCACGTTGAATATGAAACAGAAAATCGCCACTACGCCCATGTTGACTGTCCAGGTCACGCCGATTACGTGAAAAACATGATTACGGGTGCGGCTCAAATGGATGGCGGTATTTTGGTTGTGAACGCGGCCGATGGTCCGATGCCACAAACACGTGAGCACATCCTTCTTGCGCGTCAAGTTGGTGTTCCGGCTTTGGTTGTTTTCATGAACAAAGTTGACCAAGTTGATGATCCAGAATTGTTGGAATTGGTTGAGATGGAAATCCGCGAATTGTTGACATCATATGAATTCCCTGGTGATGATATTCCTATTATTTCAGGGTCGGCTTTGGCCGCTCTTGAAGGTCGTGACCCAGAAATCGGAGAGAACAAAATCCGTGAATTGATGGCGGCTGTGGATAGTTTCATTCCAGAACCGGCGCGTCCACTGGACAAGCCATTTTTGATGCCTATCGAAGATGTGTTCTCAATTTCAGGTCGTGGTACGGTCTGTACAGGTCGTATCGAACAAGGGATTGTGAATGTTGGAGACGAGATTGAAATCGTTGGTATCAAAGATACGCAAAAAACAATCATAACAGGTGTTGAAATGTTCCGTAAGTTGTTGGATTCAGGTCAAGCTGGTGACAATGTTGGTGCTCTGCTTCGTGGAACGAAACGTGAAGAAGTTGAACGCGGACAGGTTTTATGTAAGCCCGGCTCAATTACTCCACACACGAAATTCACGGGTGAAGCGTATATTTTGTCAAAAGATGAAGGCGGACGCCATACACCGTTTTTCGCGAATTACCGCCCACAATTTTACTTCCGTACAACGGATGTAACGGGCGTTGTAACATTGCCAGCCGGCACAGAAATGGTCATGCCAGGCGATAACGTGAATATCGAAGTTGAATTGATTGCGCCAATCGCGATGACAGAAGGCCTTCGCTTTGCGATCCGTGAAGGCGGACGGACTGTTGGCGCCGGCGTTGTTGCAAAAATTACACAGTAATTAAGACGCACCATATATAATTTAAAGGCGGCCTTCGGGGCGCCTTTTTCTATGCGCTTGCGCTCGTTGTGATATCCTTCTTAAAGTTCATCGCGTGCCATGATATAGTGTCTTCTAACATAAAAGGATATTCCATGACTGATTTAGACATCATCCATAACGAGCGGATCAAGGTTCAAGCACCCGAAGCCATCGCCGATACGAAAGAGTTGTTTGGTTTTGACATTCCGTTTGAGGTGAAACGATTTGGCCTTGCAACGGATTTTGTCCCGCCGCGTGATGATGCGTATGTGTTTGATAAGGATACAACGCTCGCGATTTTGGCGGGGTTCGTGTTTAACCGCCGCGTGATGATTCAGGGGTATCACGGAACGGGGAAATCATCCCATATTGAACAAGTCGCCGCGCGCCTGAATTGGCCGTGTGTACGGATTAATTTGGACAGCCATATTTCCCGTGTTGATTTGCTTGGTAAGGATGCGATTGTTTTAAAAGAAGGACGTCAGGTGACGGAATACCAAGAAGGTTTACTCCCTTGGGCGATGCAAAACCCAGTGGCATTATGCTTTGACGAATATGATGCGGGGCGTCCCGATGTGATGTTTGTGATCCAAAGATTGCTAGAGGCTGAAGGACGCATGACGATGTTGGAGCAAAATAAAGTCATTCGCGCGCATCAATCATTCCGTCTGTTTTCAACGACAAATACAGCAGATATTGGTACCAGTTTAGAAGATCGTTTTAAATTACTGCAAGGCGGCATGTATGAATTTGACTTCTTGACAGGAACCGTTTCTGAATA